>DATIAI010000501.1:0-6586 GCA_035458065.1 Algoriphagus sp.
CCTTTTTGATCAAAATAATTGACACTCAGGTTATAGCTGGTGTTGGCGTTTCCGCCACTTGCTCCCAGATTGATGCTTGACACAGGAGCATTTCTGAAGATTTGATCTTGCCAATCCGTGCCGACTCCATAGTCGTTGACATTGTAAATGGGCTGATTTCCTACGTTTTGCTCCAGTTCATTGGCAAGCTCTGCAAACTGTCGACCATCGACCAAACTGATTTTATTCGCAACCTGCTGAATCCCGGTGTAGGCATCGATACTGATTCTTCCCGGTGTATCGAAAGAACCTTTTTTGGTGGTGACAATCACCACACCGTTTGCACCCCTGGAACCGTAGATCGCAGTAGCCGAAGCATCTTTGAGTACTTCCATCGATTCCACATCATTGGGATTAATAAAGTCGATGTCATCCAACAGCATTCCATCCACCACAAAAAGCGGATTTGAATTATTCAAAGTGCCTACCCCACGAATTCGGATCGTAGTTCCTTCTCCGGGTGCACCTGAGTTGGAAGTGACCTGAACTCCGGAAACACGGCCTTGAAGTGATTGGGTCACATCCGCAACAGGAAGTCTGTTGATTTCCTCGGATTTGATGGAGGAAATGGATCCAGTCAAGTCGCTTTTGCGCTGAAGACCATATCCTACGACAATAAATTCGTCCAAATCGGAAGTGTCATCCGCAAGCGTAAGATTGATCTCGGTTTGGTTGTTTACCGGAATTTCCTGGCTGGTAAATCCGACAAATGAAAAAACCAGAACCGCGTCCGATGGAACATTTAAGGTGTATTTACCATCCAAGTCAGTTACCGTTCCTGTGGATGTGCCCTTGATGACGACATTTACACCGGGCAGTGGTTCGCCCGTAGAGTCGAGAATTGTGCCCTGAACCTGCAGGTCGCTTTGTGCAAAAGCAATCTGTCCAAATAGCAGGAACAGTGGGAGGAGAAAAAGGCGAACTGATCGGAGATAGTTCACCCTTGGTAGTATTTTTCTCATGTGGTTTTGGGTTTGGTTTAGATTACAATTTGCCAGACTATAAAAGCTGGTCTTTAGCCTAAAACTAGAGTCCCAAATACCTCTCCCGAAATAATATCCTTAAAAACAACTTTTTTACACTGGGAAATACCAAAGGTTTTGCCATATTTTTCCCGCTTTGATTTCAATGAAAAAGGCCTCTAATCATGAATGGAGGCACTATTTTAATTTTATTTCCTCATTCGGTAGCAACCTGAAAATCCACCCGTTTTAGGCTAGTTCCAATAAATTGGCATTCTGCTGGTCCAAGAGTAAATCATCCCATAGTGGGGAAGAATTTCCAGCTCTTTCAAGAACTTGCCGGACTTTGATCCGGAAGCTGCTGATGGCATTTACCCGGAGATCCAAAAGTTTGGAAAGCTGCTCCAAGGTGAAATTGTCCTGATCTGAAATCACCAAATAGGCTATGAAAAATGCCTTTTCAAGCGGTATACGAATCCCGTGGAAAACAGTGCCCGCTGTGGGCGATTCCGTATGTCCACATCGTCCGCACCTTCTGCTGAAAAGTTTTGGAGCCTTGGATTCACGCTGGTGTCCACAGGATTTGCAGGCATAGCCATTTCCCCATTTTACTTCGTCCAAATAACGAAGACAGGCAGACGGGTCGGGAAAAATGACTTTGAATTCATCAAAATTCATCCTCTTGTTGGTAATCCTGGCTTGCATACTTGCTTTCACCTGAGATTTCAATTTCCAGATGTCTTTGTCCAAAAGTGAATTGATCCGTTTTATCTCCTCGTCTTTTTCAAGGATTTTCCGGTTGTACTCTTCCAAAAGGCTGTTTTTGGACTCCAGTTCCTGCGTTCGTTCAGCGACCTTTTGCTCCAACTCGAGGTTAATTTTGTCTTTAAGTTTAGCATTTGCTTCTGTCTGTCTCAGGGACCGCCTTAGCGCTTGATCTTTGGTCTCTTTGAGGATTTTCACCCGGTCTCCCAATGCCAATGTCAGGAGTAACATTTCCAAAAGAAAAGCGATGTGCAAGCTGTAATAAAGTACTGTGCTGTGCGGAATGACAGCTGTGTGAACCAGGACCTTTAGCGCGACCCCCATAAACAGGATCGTATAGGCCGCAACAAAAAGCCGGGCGACTTTATATCCTTTCACCAAAACCTGAATGCTTGCAACCAGAATCAGTAAAAAAGGAATCAAATCGAAAACCTGGATTTCGAGGAGTCTGGGGAAAGCCCAAAGTCCAGACAAAAAGAGAATAGATCTGATCACCAGGAAACTGATCAGAATCTGATAAAAGAGCCGATATCTATGCTTTAGGTTTAAAAATTTGACGGAGAAAAGAATTGCAAAACTAATAATGGCGAACCCAAAAACTCCCGTTGCCAGACTGTTCCAGGAGGGTTTGCCAGGCCATAAATATTGAAACCCGATGCCGTCCACTGCCAGGGCAAAACCCGCGACACTCAGTAGGTAAAACACATAGTATAAGTATTTGATCTCCCTGATTGCGCCATACATCAGCAGGTTGTATAAGGTTATGATCAGGATCATGCCATAAAAAATCCCGTAGATGAAATATTCATTCAAGGCGTAGAACACGAAGCGATTCATGGACCGAAAGGCGATGCGGATATCTGCTTTTTGGGAAGAGCGGATTTTGAAATAATAATTGTCGATTCCTTCTGAATTGTTGACAACCGGGATTTCGAAGTTTTTATGGGCAAAAAGTCGATTATTGAAAGGATTTTGGTCACCCAATTGGATTTTGCTAAAACCTTTTTGATTGGGAATGTAGGCTTCTATTTCGTCTATGGTCTGGTCATAAAATTCCAAAATCCAGTTTTTTCCACTTTTAGGCTGCTTGAGGATGGAAACCTTTACCCAATAGCTGCGATCGGTGGCAAACTGATTTTTGGAGAAGTCTGGATGAACATTGAATTCATCCTGAAAGTCTGCATGGATGATATCCTCGAATTCAAGAGAGTTGGTAGGATCTTCGAAAAATTCCAGTTGATCGATCGCGTAGATCCGCTCCTCCAATTGATCATTGATCGCAAAAGTATATCCTCCGGAGATGCCTTGGGATTGAGCTTTTTGGAAAGGAAATAGGAGGGTTATGACGATCAGCCAATAGGAAATGGAGACTCTCATGGTCAATTTGGGTTTAATCCGATTTTAAAAAAAGCTAAGTGAACAACATCGCCCCATAAGACTTAGTTTCAGCCAGGTAGAATCTTACAGGAATGGGGCAGGGAGTAATCTTAGCTTCGGAGAGAATTTTTGTTCAATCCAGGAGATATCTTAATTAAATTCGAGACTTTCTGGGTAATTGAATTATTACACTAACTGGAGAAAAGTGTGAGAAAATCGGGACAATGGTCTTTCTCAAGCCTGCAAATTTGCTTTGCATGGGTATATTGGATAGGTTTGCCCCTGAGTTTGACATAGCTGTAGTCGACTCAAAAACAGATGTTTGATGCTTACCGCAATGGTACATTTTCGCAAATCCAAAATCATCTTCCCCCTCTAACAAGCACTCACGAGTGTGCTTAAATTCCTGTAGGCTTTTCGCAATTATTCAGATGCCCATTTAATACCGGGGCTTATACTCGTGGCCAAAAGCCAAAAATCGGACAGGAATCCCAAAGGTATTTTTGAAAACATGGTAAATGGTTTTAAAAATGGCAAAAGGAAAAGATCAAAAACCGGCAACTGTCGACGCCAAAGCGCGAAAACAGGAGAAAATCCTGAAAAAGCTGGAAGAAAAACAAAACAGAAAACGTAGATAAGGGATTCAAAAACTCCTTTCTGAAAAATAGCTTAGCTCAAGCTAATATGACCTAAGAAGGTCAAATGAACAGCCGCCAATCTCAATTTGGCGGCTTTTGTTTTTTGAGATTTTGGGGGAAAATTGATTTCAGAAACTTCAAAATCCAGCGAGATTGGAGTTTCAAGTGCTGGTGTCGGTGGTAACCGTCTCAGCTTTTGGTTTATTCTCCTGATTGATGCAAACGGATTACAATTGTTAGCCGTGATCTGGCGCTTGTTTCTATGTGCACAGATCTAAAAATAAAGGACAGGGACTGGCCCTGACCTTTATGATGAACAATCAATTATTTCCCTTTTTCTGAGTTGGTGTAGGTTTCTTTAGTGAGACACGGAGTTTTTATTGACAGCAATAAGAAACAGGAGATAAGTGATAGCAAAATTCACACAAAAAAAGGTTTTGCGCAGATCCTCATTCTATTTCACTTCTTCAAAATCTCCTGGCTTCCAACTTCCATCAAATGCTGCTTCTTCAGGTCCGTAGATACGTATGTATACAAACCATCCTTTGCCCGGTATGGTCTTGATCCATTGTTTTTCCTTTCCAGCAGGAACAGTGGGGCCAAAATACAAGTCTACTGAAGGATCATTTGCAAAATCTTTCAATTCAAACATGGAACGCAACGCAGCAAAACCCTGATCGGTATCTATCTGGCTTCTTGTGTCTGAATCATACACAGTAACAGACCAGAACAACTTGCCCGGCACGGGTTGTGGAATCGTAAGCTTATATGTTTTTGCACCATCAACATAAGCACCTGTGTTATCGCGCAGTCCTAACCAGTAAAGCGAACCAAAGCCAGCTTGCCTCCTGAACATAGCTGGGGAAGCTCCGATAGCCTGGTAAAACCAAACTTCTCTTGCGTCAAGATCAACATAAAACGGTGCATCAAAATCTCCGTTCTCCGGTCTGAGGCCTACCCATTCCCATTGCCGATCATTCCATACAACACGATCCGGTCTGCGATCAGCAAAAGACTGAACACGCATTTGACTGTTAGCCATCTTCGCAGCTTTTTCAAGAATACCTTTCATGCGTGCATCGGGATTAAATGGTTGCCCTTTTGCAATGCCGAGCGCAGCGAGTTCTCCGTAGTAGGCACGATAACCTTCATACGCAGGCTCGCGATCGATGACTTGATGAAGTACTTCCCAATATTTGAAGTTGGTTTCCCAATTTAACGGTGTTGTATTCTGAGGCTTTCCTGTCAGGTCGAGCCACTGAATGGAAGAAGCGCTTGCAGGAGAATTCAGCGGAAAAAATTTTATCGTTTTGATCCGCTCCATAGCACCTGCGACATCTCCCTCTACCGGCAATGAACGTATGCCAACGGTTAGATTGTTGGAAGAAGCTTTCCATATATGATACCCGTTTGGAATTTTCCCGGTGTAACCCGGAGGAAGAATTATATGCTTTCCACCTTTTCCGGCGTCCGGTCCAGGTATACCCATATCGGCAACCCATCGTTGGTTGACATCCATAGCCACTACTATCAGTGGACCTGCAGGAATGTCGATCACAAATGGACCGGCAGAAAGATCCAGTAAGATAGGACCATATGGTGTATCCGAATTTAATGTATATCCGATTTGCTGAGGTTTCGTATCAAGTGTACCCGAAACTGTATTGGGTAGGACCTTCAATTCAGCATTACCGCGAATGAGTCCTTCTCCCGAAACTGTAGGATAGAAAAACTTATATGCCTGAATCGCCCGATTGAGGTCTGCATCATCATAAGCTTTTTGAATAGTTGCCTGTGTGGGATAACCATTGATGAACTCGTAAGCTGACGTGGTATCATCATTTTTTGCTAAGGCTTCCTTGTCGAGTGTTGTTCCTGGATTGCCCGCTGTGAGCAAAACACAAGCGCTGATTAAAATGAAATATGATTTCATATGATATAGGTTTATTTTTTATTTCAGTTCCACAGTAATTTTTTCAATTTTTCCGGGGTAGGGCAGGCGTGTTGTGATTTTTACCAATCCACGCAGGCCTGTAACCATTCTGACGCAGCCCTTCGGCTGCAAGATTGTCCATTGTTGGGGATGGAATACCAACGCCGAATTTGATAAACTGACCAAAATCGGCATCATCTAGCAGTATCATGATGATGTTTGATGCTCCTTTGGGAGCTTCAATGGTGTTGGAAATTGTGGAGGATCAGAGTCCAGATAAGTTTTTCCTATGTTCCCCTTAAAATGAAAATCCGGTCTGGGTAAAATTTCGGGGGTGCCTTTTTTTTCCTGACCTTTGAGCTGGGTTTGTCCAAATGAAAGCGATGCAAAAAACAGGATCTTAATTATTCGAAAGGTTTTCATGAATCTGTTATTAAAGTGAATTACACTTAAAAAATTTTTAGTGGGCTTTTATGACATTATTTGCTGTGGGTCAAAATGAAGAAATCGGATTTCTTCTTCAGCAATCCGGTCAATGTGGGGAGTGGTGTAGCCCCAAAATCAATCACTATAAGCACTGACATTAGTAATACCCATATGATCTCCAAAAATGACGACGATGTTGGGTATTTGCTTGGCATGAGCAGTTGAAAAAAGAATTCCAAAGAAGGCAGCGATAAAACAGATAGTTTTTTCATAGATATCGAATTGAAAAGTAAAAAGAACATGAAAATGCTGAATAAAATCTATGAAATATAATAATCGATTTAAAAATCAGCAACCACTAACAGCAAATCCTCAGCTTAAATACATCCACTTCTGATGATGGCTAATTATGAAAAGTCGACTTTGAAATCGGGACCCGATTCAGA
>DATIAI010000502.1:0-3588 GCA_035458065.1 Algoriphagus sp.
TGAATAAATTCGGCTCTTACCTGCCACAATTCCTGAGTGGGTGTGGGATTTACAGGCCCATCTACCAGACATTCTCTAAAAATGATTCGTTCGCCTGGAAGGGTTTTCGGGAAAATTTCCGCCAAGGCATCTCCATTTAAAATATGAAAAATCATTAGCACTACTGTTTAGTTTGTCCTGTGAAGTTAAGGATTCCCAAAAGTTGGTTTAGGATTTTTTTAGCAGCTCTTTTAAATAAAGTTTGACTCCGGTGTGATTTTTTTCAGGAATCAAAGACTAATTGATCAAAAGCTAATTCATGAACCGCGAGGAAGAATTTATTCAACTCATTCACGAAAACCAGGGACTGATTTTCAAGATCACGACCATCTACACCCGTGATCGGGAGGAGCAGAAGGACTTGTATCAGGAGATCGTCTATCAGACTTGGAAGTCATTCGATCAATTTAAAAAGGCTTCCAAACCGAGTACATGGCTCTATCGCGTTGGGATGAACACCGCGATCACCAATCTCAATCGGTCGAAGAAACGGGTAACTGCAGTGCCCATGGAAGGACTTAAGTTGGATTTTGCGGATGAGTTTGATTCGGCATTTGAAGAGCGGCTCAAATTGCTTTATGCTGAAATCCGAAAGTTGGGGCTGCTGGACCGAGGGATTGTCTTTCTTTTTCTGGAAGGGAAAAGCCATGAGGAAATCGCAGAAATCGTCGGAATCAGCAGCAGTAATGTGGGCACCCGCCTATCGCGGATCAAGGAAAAGCTTAGAAAAGGAGTTCAAACCTACTAAATCAACAAAACCATGGAACTCGATGAAATGAAAACCCTCTGGGAAGATCTCAGCGGAAAAGTAGAAAATCTGGAAAAAATCAAAAAAGAAGAACTTATGAAAATGACTGAAAAGAAATATCAAAACCGCTTGAGTAGCATCTATTTGCCCGAAATATTGGGGAGTGTGATCTGCTTTGTGTATGCTGGATTCTTTGTTTTCCAAATAGGAAAACTGGAGTTGCCGATCAACCAAATACTCGCAGTATTCAATACCACGATTATGGTCATCCTGCCAATTATCAGTTTATGGTCTTTGGCTCGGCTCAACGGTCTTAAAATCACCGATGAAAGTCCTTCTGTTTTGGTTGAAAAATTCAAAAAGGAGAAGACCTTTTTCTGGAAGTTTCAACGATTCAATTTGATGCTTTCTGGGTTGTTTGCGATCAGTATTTTACCTCCTCTGGCAGAATTGTTTGGTAAAAAGGATCTGATTCTGCAGCCTACCTTTTGGTTGGTATATGTGCCGGTTGGCTTGATTTGTATTTATGTTTTCGGTAGGCTAACCTTCCGGAAATACGACAGATCACTGAAGGAAGCGCAGCAGTTGATCGAGGGAATTGCTTAAGTCAGACCTTCCAGGTTTTCAAAACCTGGAAGGTCTATTCTTTTTTAGCAGGATATTTTTCTTTCATGTGAGTGTATGAATTTTTGATCATTTCCCTAAGCACCGGTTCGTTGAGATCAGAAAGCTTGTTTACATAAATGCAGGACACGCTTTTTTTGAATTTGCCTAATTTGGGGAGAAGACTTTCAGAATTCTGATCGGTACAATCCAAGAGATAAAGCGAAATGGCAGCCTTTCTTGGAGAAAAGCCGACGATCATCGCATCGCCCTCATGTCCGCTGGCATATTTATAATGGTATTGCCCGAAACCTATCATGGTTGGCCCCCACATGGTTGCTTTTTCACCGGTGATTTCTTCCATCATTTTTTTCAGCGCAAAAGCATCTTCCCGTTTTTTTGGCGATTCGACAGCCTGGATAAATTCATCCACGGAAACGTCGGTCGGTTTGGTTTTGGTCTCTGCCATGGTTAAAGTTGATAAAGTTCGATGGGTAAATCATCTGGATCTGGGAAGAAGGTAAACCGTTTTCCGGTAAACTCATCAACCCGGATTGGCTCAGGATTTATCCCTAATTTATGCAAAATGGAAACTTCTCGTTCAATATTTTCAACTTCAAAAGCCAAATGTCTTAGTCCCGACGCCTCAGGTCGGGATACACGATTTGGAGGATTGGGAAATGAGAAAAGCTCAATCAAATAGGTGCCATTCAGCTCCAAATCCAACTTGTACGATTCTCGCTCTGCCCGAAAAACTTCCCGCACGATTTGAAAACCCAAGACTTCGGTATAGAACTTTTTGGACCGCTCATAATCTGAGCAAATAATGGCGATGTGATGAAGGGATTTGAGATTCAACATTTTGGTAATCGAAGATTTAAAGATTTGAAAATTGAAAAATTAGTCCACTTTCAACGGGCTGAAGATCGACTGGTTTGGAAGTGGACTGTGGTTAGTCGACAGTGGACCCCTCTAATCCATCAAATGTTTTTTTAGAAAATCTGCCGTCAGTTCACCAACCTGGATCATGTTACTCCATTTCATCCAGTGGTGGGTGTCTCCTGGTATCAGGACAGCTTCATAAGGCTTGCCCATTTCTTCAAATCTTCGGATCAAATCTGTGGTTTGGCTGACGTTAACGTTTCGGTCGTCATCCGAATGGATGAAAAGGACCGGCGAAGTCCAAGTAGCCAATTCAGCAATCGGTGAAGATTTCCATGCGATTTCTTTGGCTTTTTCGTAATCGGGAGCGACCTCGTAACCATCTGGCAATTCATAACGGCTATCCAAATCATGAACTCCGTGGATGTCTACACCCACTTTAAACAGGTCCGAATCCCGAGCTAAGGCCAAAGCAGTCAAAAAGCCACCGTAACTACCCCCATAAATTCCGATTTTTTCAGAATTCACCTGCGGCAAAGCTGCCAGAAATTCTCCTCCGGCTTTGATGTCCTGATATTCTACTGCCCCCTGAAAATACCCAAAGGCAGGTCGATGAAACTCATAACCGTAGCCGATCCCCAGTCTAAAATTCACCGAAAGGACAACAAATCCCAGTTCGGCGAGGTACTGGTTGTAGGCATAAGTGTTGGAGTAGTAGTCCATGTAACTCCAGCCCAACAGCATCTGTCGCTGTGGTCCGCCATGGACAAATACAACACCCGGTTTTTTGGTCTGTCCGCCTTCTTTTTCAAACAGCTGACCATAAACTGTCGTGCCATCAGGGGCGGTGAATTTTACTTGTTTTGGTGTGATCAACTTGGAAACTGGGAAGTCTGCTGCAAGTGATTCTTCCTGAAGGAGTTTGATAGCAGTTTCTTCTTTGATTGCAACCAAATGAGAGCGTTGAGGAGTTGCTGAGAAAAATGCAAGGTTTCCGTTTTTACCTATAGAAACTGGATAAGCTTCAATTCCGGTACCTGAAGTTTCCCAAGTCAATTCTTTAGAATTCAAATCTACCGAGCCAATATGCCTTCGATCCAAGTCTTCTTTTTCGGGACCAGCATTAGCTGAGAAAACCAATTTTTTGCGATCCGAACTCATCTTTACCTGTTCAACCATGTAGTTACCGAGAGTTAAAATCTGAGTTTTTCCGGAAGAAATATCCAAAGAATACAGATGTTGCCAACCGTCCTCATAGGATTGAAAGATCAATTCTGAATTGCTGGAAAATTCAAAAAACCCGGAAGAATAAGACC
>DATIAI010000503.1:0-2226 GCA_035458065.1 Algoriphagus sp.
TGATCAGATCCTTCCAATTCTATTGATTCGCTACTTTTTGTATCACAGCTCCAGCTTAATATCACTGGAATTAGCATCCCAAAAAGGCGCAGGGATTTGAAAGAGGTCATTTGGGTAAATGGTTAATTAGTAAGTCTGGAATAGGATAATCAGTAATGTAATTTCGTCAATCAGAATGAACAATGGTTAATGAGATAATTTTCTTCTTTCATGCACTGCCTGTATTTTTTTAATTTTAGGACATTCGCCCAAATATAAACAAAGCCCTGTGGTTTTTTCTACTTAATTGAAATAAAAAAGGCTGAAGGAAATCCCCAATTGACCAGAGATTTCCTTCAGCTAAAAAAAAATGTGAAACCTTAAAAACCAGGGTTTTGAGTAAGACTTGGATTAGTTTGGATCTCTCTCAAAGGAATAGGAAACAGAAGGTTGTTTTCCTGGAAAGTTGCCCCGAAGACATTTTTGTGTCCTACAAAGTTGTCGTACTCCTTGGTGATGTCATTTCTCACTTTGCGGGTTCTAAGCATATCAAACCAAATCTTCCCTTCAAAACTTAGTTCAAAATAGCGTTGGTTCCACACTTCCTTTTCGAAAGCTTCACTGTTTAAATTGCCGATTGGAGCCAATTCAGCTCTTGCTCTTATTTCGTTTACAACCTCAATGGCGAGTGGATTTGGTGAGCCTTCTGCTTTGTTGGAAGCTTCCGCATACATTAACATCACGTCCGGCATTCTATAAATGGAGAAATTAAGTTCTGACCTGGTGTCAGAATCAACTGCTACTTTGTCAAACCATTTGTAAATGTAGTGTCCTCCCAACTGCTTGCCGTTGTACTCGGTGATGAAATACTGCTTCTCAGCAATACGCTTATCATTTGGATCAAAGGATTTGATAAACTCAATTCTTGGCACCAATCCTCCAAACTCATTGGCATATTTTGAGATACCTGCGAAAGTTGGTAATACCACTGGAGTCAATGGGTTGTTTCTGTTTATTTTATCAAACTGTACCTGATAGATAAACTCTCCTGTATTTTTATTTGCAGGAAGCAACATTTCCCTGTACTCTTTAAATAAAGGGAAAGTAGTGGTTCTCACATCAACCAATTCCTTGGAGCGCTTGGCAGATTCCGCATAGGCTGCCTGCCCGGCATTTACCGGGAATCCAGCATAGGTCAAATATACCTCAGCGAGTAAGGCTTTGATGAATCCTTTGGAAACTTCACCGTTAGTTCTTCTCCATGGCATGGGTGCTTTTTCAGCTTCCAGAAGGTCCGGAATAATGACCTCATCATAGATTTGTTTAACAGGTGTTCTGGGAGTGTTTACGTCAGCTAAACCAACAGCCGGCTCCAAAACCATAGGAACGTCTCCATACATTCTGACCAAATAGAAATAGTAGAAAGCCCTCATGGCGCGGATTTCTGCCAAGTATTCAGTCTTTTGAGCTTCAGTAAGGATGGTGAAATTGGGGATTTGCTTCAAGGCAACATTACATCTCAGTATACCCTGATATAAGCTGGACCAATAGGTATCGATGTAGAATCCCTGAGAATCATAGGTTAGCAGATTAAACCGGAATGAATCAGTCTGCGTTACGCCGTCTGCTTTCCCGGACATGAATTCCAAAAGCGAAAGCGTATTTCCGCCCCAGCCACCTGAACCGGTAGCTACGACGTTGACATTTCCATAAATACTCGCCAGAAAGGCTCTGGCGGCTTCAATACTACTCAAGTCAGCCTGGGTAGTAAGCGTATTTGGGTTTTCTTCCAAAAATTCATTGCAGGACGCTGCTCCTGTTACAATGACTAAGGATAATATGTATTTTATATATCGTTTCATATGATTATTTTTTTTTAAAAGGCCATATGGAATCTCGCATGGTTTATTAACATCCCAGTTTGTGACGCTTGCGTCATGCTCGATTTCATTTGAATGTCAGTTTAAGAATTAAAAGTTAATGTTAAGTCCTGCGCTGAAGGTTCTTGGTCTGGCAAACGGGAAGAAATCAAGACCAACTGGAAGCTGACCTGAGCCTTCGAAGGTATTTACCTCTGGATCGTAACCAGTGTAATCAGTTGACACAAATAGATTCTGTCCGCTGATAAATACCCTTGCCTTATTCATTTTCCATTTTTCCAACAAAGCTGAAGGCACATTATAACCCAGCATCAAGTTTTGAAGTCTAACAAAGGAACCATTCTCCATCCAATGGGTATCTCCGTTG
>DATIAI010000504.1:0-2836 GCA_035458065.1 Algoriphagus sp.
TCATATCCGTTGGGGAAAATCCAAACTATCTGCCCTTGAGCTGGATGACTTTAAACCAGTGAAAATTTCCAAATCTCATGGATTCATTTTATTGCTCACCATGGCAGGAATGATCATCATGCCTTGGGGAATAATCCAACAGAATTGGGGATACAATGAAATGTCCGCTATGTTTTTTGTGATCGCGATAGCTTGTGGCTTGATCGGGAAAATGGGAATCAACGGAACAGCTAGAGCCTATTCACAGGGATTTGGAGAGATGATATTTGCAGGGATCATCGTGGGACTTGCAAGAAGTGTTTATTTAATCATGGAAAAAGCCCAAATCATCGATACGCTAATCCAGGCTATGTTTTCTCCTTTGGAGTCTCTTCCTACAGCACTTGCTACAGTCGGGATTTTCATAAGTCAGGGATTAATTCACGCTGCTGTTCCCAGTACTTCCGGACAAGCTGTTTTGACCATTCCTCTCGCAAGTCCACTTACTGATCTGTTGGGAGTTTCCCGACAAATCGCTGTTCTCACTTACCAATATCCCGCGGGGTTAATGGATCTGATCATACCGAACAACGGTGGAATGATGGCTGTGATCGCAGCGGCCGGCATAGCTTACAATGATTGGATCAGTTATCTATGGAAAAGCTGGCTTCTACTGGCCGGAATTGGTTTGATATCATCCATTCTTGCTTTACTTTGGTTTGCTTAAATTAATCTACCCTATAACCTATGCATATCAACGACCACAATCCTCTTCTTCCTTTTCAGCCAGCTGTCGATCGGTACGACCAGATGAAATACCGCTATTGCGGCAAAAGCGGATTAATGCTTCCCGAAATCAGTCTAGGCCTTTGGCACAATTTCGGCCACAATTCTGACCTGACTTTAGGTAGAAAAATTCTGAGAAGAGCTTTTGACCTTGGAATTTGCCACTTTGATCTGGCTAATAATTATGGTCCACCATTCGGATCTGCTGAAGAAAATTTCGGAAGAATTCTAAAAAAAGACTTTCTCCCCTTCCGTGATGAATTGTTGATTTCTTCCAAAGCAGGCTGGGATATGTGGCCGGGACCTTATGGGAATTTTGGATCTAGGAAATACCTGATCGCCAGCTGTGATCAAAGCCTGAAGCGAATGGGCCTGGAATACGTGGACATTTTCTACCACCACAGACCTGATCCGAAAACTCCTCTGGAGGAAACCATGGGAGCTTTGGATCAATTGGTCCGTCAGGGAAAAGCTTTGTACGTCGGGATTTCCCAGTACAGCGCCGAAGACACCGCAAAGGCTTACGCAATTCTCAAATCTTTGGGAACTCCTCTCCTGATTCACCAGCCACGCTACAGTATGATTGACCGCTGGGTTGAAAAAGGATTGATGGATGTTTTGGGAGAAAAGGGAATCGGAAGCATCGCTTTTTCACCACTTGAGCAGGGCATGCTCACAGACAAATACCTGAAGGGAATCCCTGCGGATTCCCGGGCAGCTAAAGACGGACGCTACTTAAAGCCCGAACAACTGGCTCCTGAGAAATTGGAAATGATCGGGAAGCTGAATGATATCGCGATAGGCAGAGGTCAGACTTTGGCTCAAATGGCAATTTCCTGGCTTTTGAAAGATCCAAGAATCACCTCAGTTTTGATCGGAGTTTCCCGTCCTGAGCAGTTGGATGACAATGTCGCATCCGTGAAAAATTCGGATTTCAGCTCAGAGGAAATCGCTCAGATTAAAACCATTTTGAGGGCCTAATGCCAAAAAAGATTTCATCCCGAAGTGCCTTGATTTTGATCGTAATCGCTCAATTTCTCGGCACTTCGCTTTGGTTTGCTGGCAATGTCGCCGCACCCGAATTCGAATCCTTGCTGGCGACTCCGGGGATGACTTCTTGGGTGACCACCGCTGTTCAACTGGGATTTATCATAGGTACATTGGTTTATGCTTTTTGGTCCATAGCTGACCGTTTTTCACCATCCAAAGTTTTTTTCTACAGCGCCGTTTTAGCATCACTTTCCAATTTCCTGCTGACCTTCCTTCCCTTAGAGCTGAATACAGTTTTAGGATTCCGGTTTCTGGTGGGTTTTTTCTTGGCTGGAATCTACCCTGTTGGAATGAAGATCGCTGCAGATTACTTCGAAAAAGGATTGGGTACCGCTTTGGGTTTTCTGGTTGGTGCATTGGTTTTGGGTACTGCTTTCCCATTTCTTTTAAAGGCAATAGGAATTGGCGTTTCATGGAAAACCATCCTTTGGACCACTTCAGGTTTGGCTTTGGCCGGGGGAATTTTGGTTGGATTTTTTGTTCCAAATGGCCCCCATCGGAAACCCAACCCCATTTTTGATCTAAATCTTTTCCCTATTCTTTTCAAAAACAAAGAGCTTCGGGGTGCGGCATCCGGATATTTTGGACATATGTGGGAATTGTACACCTTTTGGGCATTCCTTCCATTTCTGATTCAAGACTTGAAAAACGAAACTGAAATCGGGATTGAAAATTCACTCTGGACTTTTTTAATTATCGCTTCAGGCGCGGTTTCCTGTACGGTTGGAGGTTTGATTTCAGTGAAAACTGGGAGCGAAAAAGTGGCACTATACAGTTTGGCTGGATCAGGGATATGTGGAGTCATATTGATTTTGAATCCAGAGATACCTTCTGAATTGTTATTTCCATTCCTTTTACTTTGGGGCATCTTGGTGGTCTCCGATTCACCTCAATTTTCAACCTTGGTTGCGAAAAGTGTAAAACCTGAACACCGCGGTTCGGCACTTACGATAGTGAATTGCATTGGTTTTGGTCTGACGATTCTCAGTATCCAGTTTAACCAATTCTTAACTAACCACTT
>DATIAI010000505.1:0-7313 GCA_035458065.1 Algoriphagus sp.
ATAGAGCATTCCGCGCTTCTCCGGATCAGCTCTAATCACTCTGGTGAAATGCTCCGGATCAATCCCAGAAGTGATTTTTGTCCAAGTTTTTCCGTAGTCTTTTGTCTTATAGAGATACGGCTCATAGTTACCGCTTTTGTATCCTGTCGCAGCAAAATAAGCCTCAGCAGGATCAAAAGGACTGGCCTCGATGCTGTTGATCTGAAGCCATTCGGGCATGTCTTTGGGAGTGACATTTTGCCAAGATTCACCGTTGTCCTGAGTCACATGTACCAACCCATCATCCGATCCTGCCCAAATCACTCCTTTTTTTAGTGGAGATTCCGCTCCTGTGAAAATGGTCGCGTAATATTCTACTGAGGTATTGTCTTTGGTGATCGGTCCTCCGGATGGCCCCAGTTTGCTCTTGTCATTTCGCGTCAAATCAGGTGAAAAGACCTCCCAGCCTTGTCCACCATTATTAGATCTGTGAAATTGATTGCTGGCAGTGTAGAGCATTTTTGAATCATGTGGGGAAAAGAAAATAGGAAAATTCCACTGAAAACGGTATTTCATATCCTCAGCACCATGACCCATTGGGTTATTTGGATATACATTGACTGAGCGTGAAGTCCCAGTTCTGTGATTTTCTTTGGTCAAATAGCCTCCGTAAGATCCGCCATACACGATATCATTGTCCAAAGGATCGGGTGCAATCCAGCCGGATTCCCCACCTGCAGTCGGTTCCCAATCATTCTCAGAAATTGCTCCACCGTCATTTCTATGTCGGATTCTTAGCGTTGAGTTATCCTGCTGAGCCCCATAGATTCTATAAGGAAAACTGTTGTCGGTAATCACTCTATAAAATTGGGAAGTCGGCTGGTTCATCATGGTGGACCAGGTGGTGCCTCCGTCTTCAGACACCTGAGCTCCTCCATCGTCAGCTATGATCATCCGCTGATTGTTTTGTGGATCAATCCAGAGATCATGGTGATCTCCATGAGGAGCCTCAAAGTTTTTAAAGGTTTTCCCCCCATCCGTTGATTTATGATAATCCACATTGAGGACGTATAATGTTTCTTCATTTTGGGTGTCGGCGTAGATTCTGGAATAATACCAAGCCCGTTGCCGGAGACTTCGGTCTTCATTTACTTTTTCCCAGGTTTCGCCGGCGTCTTTTGAAGTGAATACTCCACCGTTTTCATTTTCGATGATGGCAAATAGGCGGTTTGAATTCACTGGAGAAACTGCGATTCCCATGATTCCGAGCACTCCTTTCGGGAAAGTTTCCTTGGAAGAAAGTTCATCCCATGTTTTTCCGCCATCAATGGACTTAAACATTTTTGAACCAGGTCCACCGCTTTCCAGACTGTAGGGAGTCCGTTTGATTTCCCAAGTGGTCGTATAGAGTACTTCCGGGTTTTTTGGATCTAAAACCAAATCAACTGCTCCCGCAACATCGCTTACGAACAGGACTTTTTCCCAGGTTGCTCCACCGTCGATGGACTTGTAAACACCTCGGGTTGCTTCGGGTTTGAAAATATCCCCCAGCACAGCCGCATAGACTACATTCGGGTTGGTTGGATGAATCTTGAGTCGGGAAATAAAGCGGCTTTTATCTAAACCGGCTCGAGCCCAGGTTTTCCCGGCATCCGCACTTTTCCAGACTCCATAGCCAAAGGAAACATTTCCCCGTACGGTCTTTTCACCACCACCGGCATAGACTACTGAGGTATCGCTTTCTGCCACTGCCACCGCCCCCATAGATCCTCCAAAAAACCCATCAGAGACCGCCTTCCAGGTTTTACCCGAGTCAACCGTCTTCCAGATTCCTCCGCCAGTGGATGCGAAATAATAGGAGTGATCACTTCCTTTCACCCCGGTGACTCCATCAGCTCTACCTCCTCGGAAAGGGCCGATCAAGCGCCATTGGACAGCATCGTAAACTTTGGGATCTGGCACCTGCTGAGCAAGCAGCACATTGCCAGCCATCAGTACGGTCAGGAGAATTCCTGACCAAGCAATTCGTAAAAACTTTTTCATGTGAGTATATTTTTTTCTTGAAGGCCACATGGAATCTCGCATTCCGAATTGTTATCCCAGTTTGGGTCATTCGGGACTTGCTCGATTTCATGTAATGTAAGGTTGGTTGCAATTCAATTTAAAAATTAGAAGGAATGAAATGATTATTCGGAGAAAAAATGACCAAAGGTGATAATGATGATATTAAGGCAAAAAAAAAGCCTCATCCGAAGAAGAGGCTTTAATTTTTTAAGCAGGTAGTTATTATGCCATAGAAGGCAAAACGCTCACGTAAGATCTGCCGTCAGCTTTGGTTTTGAATGTCACCACACCGTTAGACAATGCAAACAGTGTGTGATCTTTACCAAGTCCTACATTGAGACCAGGATGATGTTTTGTTCCTCTTTGTCTTACAATGATATTACCGGCAATTACAGCTTCACCGCCGAATTTTTTCACACCCAATCTCTTAGAATGTGATTCTCTACCGTTTCTGGAACTACCTACACCTTTTTTGTGTGCCATGGTTATATAAGTTTATGTCTTCTTTTTGAGAAAACTTAGAGTGTTATATTTTCGATGAGAACTTTGGTGAAGTCTTGTCTGTGACCATTCTTCTTTTTGTAGCCCTTTCGGCGCTTCTTTTTGAAGACAATCACTTTGTCACCTTTTACATGATCCAGAATTTTTCCGGATACCTTGGCTCCAGCTAGAAGCGGAGCGCCTACAGACACAGAGCCGTCAGCTTCAGCTAACAAGACTTGGTCAAATTCCACGGAAGCGCCAGCCTCACCGTCCAGCTTTGGAGCATAGACGTACTGATCTTTTGTTACTTTGAACTGCTTTCCTGCGATGTTTACAATTGCGTACATGACTTTTGATTCTTTGTCGAAATCGGAGTGCAAATATAAGAAAGGGATTTTGAACAAAAAAACATTCTTCAAAAATCAAATATCAGTACTTTCACCCAACTTGAAGCTTTCTGAAAAATCAGCTGGAATCCCTTAATCCAATAGCTGGATTTTGAAAATCTGAACCGAGCATTAATCCTTCATTAATCGCTAAACCACTGGCATTCAGCCGCACAAAATTATTCAGGGTAGAAATATTTTTCTGACTATTGGTCAAAAACTAGGTCAAGAATTGGTGTGGAAAACTTTTTTCAAAATGTTGAAAATTATTCTAAAGGCTCCAAATGATCAAAATGATTAATCTTTAGATTTATATTTATAGCTATATATCTTTATTTCACAAGGATTTATACATTTTTCGACCTTTGGTCAAAAATGAACCTAATTTGGCGATTCAGCATTTTTTTTTCCCTTTTTGCTTTACATATTTGTTTAAAGGCTGTTCTAAAAAGGCAGCCTTTGCTATCCCCGGACACTATTGAGGACAAGAATTCCCGCCTCTATCCATAATTAAGAACTTTATATTAACAGAGAGTAAGATGCAGAAAGAACCCATTTTAGAAGAGAACAATAACCGCTTTGTGCTTTTCCCTATTCAGCACAATGACATCTGGCAGTATTACAAAAAAGCCGAGGCAAGTTTTTGGACTG
This sequence comes from Algoriphagus sp., assembly GCA_035458065.1. GTDB lineage: Bacteria > Bacteroidota > Bacteroidia > Cytophagales > Cyclobacteriaceae > Algoriphagus. The sequence continues at coordinate 3,564 of DATIAI010000505.1, forward strand.
CTGAAGAGATTGACTTGAGTCAGGATCTAACAGATTGGAAAAATCTCAATGATGGTGAAAGACATTTTGTCTCACACGTATTGGCGTTCTTTGCTGCTAGTGACGGAATTGTAAATGAAAATCTTGCTGAACACTTTGTGTCGGAAGTCCAGTACACCGAAGCAAAGTTTTTCTATGGATTTCAGATCGCCATGGAAAACATCCATTCCGAAACATACTCTTTGCTGATCGACACATACATCAAAGACAACGCGGAGCGTGATCGTCTCCTGAATGCGATTGAGCATATTGATTGTGTAAAACGAAAGGCCGACTGGGCACTTCGCTGGATTGATAACGGAAACTTCCAAGAGCGACTGATTGCTTTTGCGGCTGTGGAAGGGATATTTTTCTCAGGATCCTTTTGTTCTATATTCTGGTTGAAAAAAAGAGGCCTGATGCCAGGACTTACTTTTTCCAATGAACTGATCTCAAGAGACGAAGGATTGCACTGCGATTTTGCATGCCACCTTTATACCAAACACGTGGTTAACCCACTGCCAAAAAATACAGTCCGTGAAATCATCATGGATGCCGTGGCCATTGAAAAAGAATTTGTAACCGATGCACTGCCTGTAAGGCTAATCGGTATGAACGCTGACCTGATGTGTCAGTACATTGAATTTGTGGCTGATCGCCTGCTTATGGAATTGGACTGCGAAAAAGTATGGAACAGTACAAATCCATTTGACTTCATGGATATGATCTCCCTGCAAGGAAAGACTAACTTCTTCGAAAAAAGAGTCGGTGACTACCAAAAAGCAGGTGTAATGAAATCCACTGAAGCAACTGAATCCTCCTCCAGATTTTCCATCGAAGAGGACTTTTAATTAACCACTTTTCCACCAATCCAAAATTCACCCGAGAATGCTTGTAATTAAACGCGACGGAAGAAGAGAATCCGTAAGATTCGACAAAATCACCTCTAGGATTGAAAACCTATGTTATGAGCTGGACCCCAAATTCATCCAGCCCATTGAGGTGGCAAAGAAGGTAATTGATGGCCTGTACGATGGGGTCAGCACATCTGAATTGGATAATTTAGCTGCCGAAGTCTGTGCTTCACTTACAGTAAGGCATCCTGATTACGCAATTCTTGCAGCTAGAATTGCAATTTCAAACCTTCACAAAACCACCAGCCAGTCTTTTTCCAATACCATGAAAAGACTGTATACCTATGTCAACCCCAAAACCGGAGAGAATGCCCAGTTGATAGACACAGAAGTCTACGGCATTATCAAAAGAAATGCTGCACGTCTCGATGAAGCCATCGATTACAAGCGGGATTTTGGCTATGATTATTTTGGGTACAAGACTCTGGAGAAAAGTTACCTGATCCGCCTTGACGGAAAAGTAGTAGAACGACCACAGCACATGTTGATGCGTGTCGCGGTTGGCATTCACCGTGAGGACATGGATTCCGCAATTGAAACCTACAATCTACTTTCAGAGCGTTGGTTTACACATGCTACTCCTACTCTTTTCAATGCCGGGACTCCAAAGCCTCAGTTGTCTTCCTGTTTTCTTTTGACAATGAAAGACGACAGCATCGACGGAATTTATGATACGCTAAAGCAATGTGCAAAAATCTCCCAGTCTGCCGGAGGAATCGGACTTTCCATCCATCACGTCCGGGCTAAAGGAAGCTACATCAAAGGAACCAATGGAGTTTCCAACGGCATTGTGCCGATGTTGAGAAACTTTGATATGACAGCCCGCTATGTCGATCAGGGCGGTGGAAAGAGAAAAGGAAGCTTTGCCATTTATCTTGAGCCATGGCATGCAGATATCAAAGACTTCCTTGAACTGAAGCGAAACCACGGTAAAGAAGAAATGCGTGCTAGAGATTTGTTCTATGCACTTTGGATTCCGGATCTGTTCATGAAGCGGGTAGAGCAAAATGAAGAGTGGTCTCTATTCTGTCCAAATGAAGCTCCTGGCTTGTCTGATTGCCACGGGGAAGAATTTGAGCGATTGTATGAAAAATACGAACGCGAAGGCAGAGCACGGGAAACCATCAAAGCCCAGGAGCTTTGGTTCGAAGTCCTAGAATCTCAGATCGAGACCGGAACTCCATACATGCTTTACAAAGACTCTGCTAATGGTAAATCCAACCAGAAAAATCTGGGTACGATCAAATCCTCAAACCTTTGTACCGAAATCATTGAGTACACAGCTCCGGACGAAGTCGCAGTTTGTAACCTGGCATCTATTGCCATTCCTAAATTTGTGACTGCTGGACCTGACGGGAAGCTGGCCTTTGATCATAAGAAGCTCTATGAGATTACCAAGGTGGCTACCAAAAACCTCAATAAGGTAATTGATATCAACTATTATCCAGTCGAAGAAGCCCGTAGATCCAACTTTAGACACCGTCCGATTGGATTGGGAATTCAAGGCTTAGCAGATGCATTCATCATGTTGAGAATGCCCTTTGACTCAGTAGAGGCTCGAGGCTTGAATGAGGATATTTTCGAAACAATCTATTATGCTGCTGTAGAGACCTCAATGGAGCTTGCCAAGACACAGGGTACATATGAGACTTACGAAGGCTGTCCTGCCTCAAAAGGGATCCTGCAGTTTGATATGTGGGGAGTAACACCAAAGTCCGGAAGATGGAACTGGAATGAGCTCAAGGAGAAAGTGAAAAAATACGGGATGAGAAATTCCTTGTTGGTGGCTCCTATGCCTACTGCTTCGACCTCTCAAATCCTCGGTAATAACGAATGTTTCGAACCTTACACATCAAACCTCTATACCCGAAGAACACTTTCTGGAGAATTCATCATGGTCAATAAGCACCTGATGAAAGATCTGATCAATCTGGGACTGTGGAATGACAACATGAGAAATCGATTGATTTCCACAAATGGTTCTGTTCAGAATGTCCCTGGAATTCCTCAAAATATCAAGGATATCTATAAGACGGTGTGGGAGATTTCCCAAAAAGTGATCATCGATATGGCAGCAGACCGAGGAGCTTACATTTGCCAATCTCAGAGCATGAACATCTTTATGCAAGATCCAAACTTTGGCAAACTGACGTCAATGCACTTCTACGCATGGAAAAAAGGTCTTAAAACCGGAATGTACTACTTGCGTTCCCAGGCAGCCACTGCAGCAATCAAGTTTACTTTGGACAAGTCCTCTTTTGAAACCAAAGTGGAAAAAGCAGTCGAAGTTGACCAATCAAAATCACAAAAGCACGATGCTATCGCCTGCTCCCTTGACAATCCAGAGGGATGCGAAATGTGCGGAAGCTAAAAATCTAGAGTTCGTAAAATGGATAAAAGGCGTTTGATACTATCAAGCGCTTTTTTTATCACTAAATTCTAAGCCTATGGAAAGAGAATCAATTGAATCAAGGATCGCAGGCCTAACAAAAGATGCTTTGGCCAAATTTGGAATAATGACTCCACAACACATGGTGGAACATTTGACATTGACAGTTAAAATCTCCTATGGAAGGATTAAGCTTCCTGTGTTTGAACCAACAGAAAAGCAATTGGCACAAAAACAGGCTTTAATCTATTCAGATATTGAATTTCCAAAAGGTATAAAAGCTCCTGTAATTGGTGAAAGGCTTTTAGAACTTCGGTATCAAAATCTTGAAATTGCAAAAGCTGAACTTTTAAAAAGTATAGATAGCTACAACCAACACTTCGCCGAATTTGGGGACGATCAAACCATCCACCCGCGGTTTGGGAAACT
>DATIAI010000506.1:0-5178 GCA_035458065.1 Algoriphagus sp.
TGCTGGTAGTCCAATTCAGGTCGTTGCATCATTTCAAAAAATAATGGCTCATAGAATATTGCTTAGTGAATATATTCAACTTAGGATTTGACAATAGAAAGCTAAATCATCACTTTGACCACATGGACTATCAGGTGTTAATCAATGAAGTTTACAATGAAGTAAAATCTGCAAATCCCAGGGGAAAGGTGGCTGATTATATCCCAGAACTGGCTAGCGTGGATGGAGATAAATTTGGGATTGCTCTGGTAGATTTGGAAGGAAATATCTTTGGTGCAGGGGATTTCGAGGAACCATTTTCAATACAGAGTATTTCCAAAGTGCATACCCTCACCATGGTGGCCCATATTTTTCAAAGCAAACTCTGGTCACGGGTGAATGTAGAGCCTAGCGGTAATCCATTCAATTCCATTGCCCAATTGGAATTTGAAAAAGGCATACCAAGAAATCCTTTTATCAATGCCGGTGCTTTGGTAATTACTGACGCTCTGACATCTAAGTTTGACAATCCTATTGCCGAAGTCAGTAAGTTCATCAACGAACTAGTGGGAAATGATTGCATCAAAATCAACCAGGAAGTGATGGATTCTGAACTCAAGCATTCGGAAAGAAATATAGCTCTTGGATATTTTTTAAAAGCCTATCAAAATTTCGATAACCAGGTTGAGGAGGTGGTTAAAACCTATGTAGCTCATTGTTCCATAGAAATGAGCTGTGTGAACTTGGCCAGATCATTGTCTTTTTTGGCGAATGATGGCTATTCCATCTATGCCAAAAGAGAAATAATTCCGGAAAGCTACGCAAGGCGTATCAACGCATTAATGCTGACATGCGGATTTTATGATGAAGCCGGAGAATATGCATTTCGGGTTGGCCTTCCCGGGAAAAGTGGTGTGGGAGGCGGAGTTGCTGCGGTCATGCCCCACAAATTCAGTATTGCAGTTTGGAGTCCGGAACTCAATGAAAAAGGAAATTCAGTCAAATCGATTATGGCCTTGGAGCTGTTGACGAATAAGTTGAAGTTTTCTTTGTTTTAAGGGAGAAGAGGGCCCATTGGGAGTAATTGGTTTGGATTGAAGATGATGTGAACTGCTATCCATAATGTCTATCAATCAATCAGCTGATCAAACTCTGCATTTACTTTCATTGAAGAATCCCGGACAATTTTGGAAGCCTTGGCAAATTCTTTAGCTAAATTTTCTCGCTTGTTATGACGATTGTAAAACTTCAAAGCTTCGATAATATACTGATTTCTAGAAATGCCTTTTTCCTTTATAATAACTTCTGTTTCCTCAAAAACAGAATCATCCAACTTTAAAGAAATTGTTTTCATAACTGATTTAATTTCACAGAAGGTATACACTCCTGCTCAAAAATGAAAGCTCCTAATTCTTAGTTTCGTCAAGGCAAGACTTTTAGAATTTTTGGATTTTGAAATAGTTCCTAGATTGATTTCCATCATCTGAAGTTACTAAGTGAATCGCTTGGTAGATTCTCACCGGTTGCAATTCTCTGGTAGCATTGAGAAGTCATTTCCAAAGGGGCACTGGCATCGTTGTCCGCACGCGGGCAAAGAAAATCAATCCCGAACGCTCCATTCAATTGAATCCCAGTTTATTTGCCCTGAAGGGGCATTTTTTTTGGCCTTTGCTTAGCAACAGGATTTCGAAATAGAAAAGCACCAAGCCTATGTTCCGAAATCATCTTGTCACCGCCCTGAGAACCCTCTTTCGTGAAAGAGCCAATTCTCTGACGAATATTGCAGGACTCACTTTGGGGATCACCGGAAGTTTATTGCTATTCCTCATTGTCAGGCAGGGCCTGCAATTTGACAAGCACCATTCGCAAGGAGATCGGATTTACCGGGTAATATCCAGCGAAAACGGACCAAATGGGCAGACGTTTGTTCAAGCCGTTCCAGGGGTTTTGGCGACTGAGATGAAGGCTGAAATACCAGAAATACAAGAGGCGGTGGCGACAGTTTATAAGCGAAACAGTCTTTTGGGCATAGTAAAACCAGATGGAGCGATTGAAAGATTTAAGGAAAAGAGTGGCGTGGTTTTTACCGAAAATGCTTTTTTCCGGATTTTCGACCGGGAAATACTGGTAGGAGAGCCTACCAAAATCCTCACTGAACCTCATAAGGCGGCGATTTCCATTCGATGGGCGGAAAAATACTTTGGTACCCGTGAAGTTGTAGGCCGAGAAATCCTCTACAACAACCAGAGCTATCAGATCGAAGGTCTGTTGGCAGATTTCCCAACCACCACCGACCTGCCCTTTGACCTGATGCTTTCATTCGAATCTATCCGGGAACAAAAAGAATCTGTGGGTTGGGATGGGCTTTCGGACGAAGACAACTGCTATTTCCTTTTGAGCCAAAATGCCGGACTCGCTTCGGTCGAAGCCGGACTGGATGCATTGGTTCAAAAGCATTACGGCAAAGGAACCGAAAACTTTAAAGGAAAACATTTCCTCATTCAGCCTCTCGCTGAACTCCACAGTGATATGCGAGTGGGAAACTACAACTCCAAGATGCCAGATGCTGCCAAGATCGCCTTCTCGGGGATCGGGTTATTTTTATTGCTCACCTGCTGCATAAATTTCATCAACCTTACCACAGCCTCTGCGGTCAAACGAACCAAAGAAATCGGAATCAGAAAGGTTTTAGGAAGCACCAGGGCCCAACTTATCATCCAAGTCCTCTCAGAATCTCTGGTGGTAACCCTCGGTGCATGCTTCCTCTCCCTCCTCGCCGCCCAATTGCTCCTCCCAGTGATCAACAGCTATCTGGACTTGTCACTCAGTCTCTCTTTGACTTCTGACTGGGGCATCTGGCTCTATTTTGCTGTGGTTTGGCTGGGCGTCACTTTTCTTTCTGGGCTTTATCCGGCATGGGTTATTTCTGGCCTGCGCAATGGACATGTGATCCATGGCAGCACCGCTACCCGAGGTTCTGGATATACCATTCGCAGAACCTTAATCGGATCTCAGTTCTTTATTTCACAGTTTTTTATTATTTCCACTTTAGTCTTATTTGCTCAGTTTAGACACATGCAAAAGAAGGATATGGGGTTTGTGCAGGACGCAATTGTAAATATCCCCATACCGCCGGCCGAGGTATCCAACTCGCTACAGGAAAAGTCTAAAAAACGTGCGCTCAAATCTGAACTGATGCGGATCCCGGGAGTGGAAACCGCCAGCTTGAGCAGTACACCACCTGCCGCCAACAGTGTCTTGAGTACCAGCTTTAACCTATCCGGATCGGAGGAAGCTATTGACACTCAAATCAAAGAAGCGGATGGGGATTACATCTTACTATTTGGACTGGAAATCCTGGCAGGCACCGGCTTGGCTGATCTTGACACCGTGAGTGGTGTTGTAGTCAATGAAAGCTTAGCAAAAGCTGCAGGTTATCAAGATTATTCAGATTTTATAGGTCAGGAAATAGACCTTTGGGGCAATCTTCTACACGTGAAAGGCGTGGTTCGGGATTTCAATTCCACCTCACCCGGTGACAATCCTGCCCCGCTCTTATTGATGAACAATTTGGATGGTTATAAGACTATCTCTCTAAAACTTACCGGTGCCCAAGTCGAGCAACAGCTCAGCCAGATAGAGGAAATCTGGGAAAAAACCTACCCAGAGCATCTTTTCGAGTATAGCTTCGCCAAAGATGATATCAACAATTTGTTTCGTGGTGAGCGCAAAACTACAAGTGTGCTGGCATTCTTTGCCGGCATCGCCATCTTCATCGGATGTCTTGGTTCCTTCGGCCTAGCCACATTTATGGCCAACAACCGCCAAAAGGAAGTCGGAGTCAGAAAAGTACTTGGAGCTTCCGCTTCAGCGATTGTCTGGCTATTTTCTAAGGAATTTATCCGCTTAATCCTGATAGCCTTTGCACTGTCAATGTCTATTGCTTGGTTTGTCATGGACAAGGTTTTGCAGGAGTTTGCCTATAGAATTTCATTGGGTCCATCCCTATTCTTGGTTGCTTTGGGACTGAGCATGCTCATCGTACTCTTGACAGTAAGTTATCGGTCGGTGCAAGCTGCTCTGGCAAACCCTGTGGATACACTTCACTCAGAATAGAAAATGGAGGCAGCCTAGAGATTTCAGGTTGCTACTTCTGGGAGTCGGATATTCATTCTAGTAATGATGGACCAGAGAGAAATGGCCTTCTTTACTCTTATCTTTTCTTTTTCACCATTAAAGTATCCTATTTTGAATAGGCATTTTTCGATGCCAAGCATTATTCTATGGAATTTCAACTTTTACTCCAATGAATAATTGATTGGGACATTTATTGCATGAGTTTAGCATAACACATACTTTTAGTCCTGACCCAAACCCATTAACCTATGAAGAGGCTTTTTCTATTTACTGTACTTTCTCTTTTAAGTGTCACTTTTACTTTCGCTCAAAAAGGGACCAAAGAACGTATCAAACTGCACAGCACCGCCCTTGAGGGCAATCTAATCGGAGATCCTGCGGACCGCGATGTGACAGTTTACCTTCCTCCCTCCTATCAATCCAATCCTGAAAGTCGCTATCCTGTGCTGTATATGCTTCATGGCTTTACAGATACCGATTCCCAGTGGTTTGGCTGGGAAGATCACTGGATCAACCTGCAGAATGTGATCGAGAAATCTATAGCAGAGAATCTTTCCAAGGAAATGATCGTCGTCATGCCCAATGCCTACAACCGCTTTAAAGGAAGCATGTACGCCAGTTCGGCGACGGTTGGCGACTGGGAAAGTTTCGTCGCGAAAGAACTGGTGAGCCACATCGACGCCAACTACCGGACTTTGGCGAAAAAGGAAAGTCGCGGTTTGGCGGGGCACTCCATGGGAGGATACGGAACCATGCGATTGGGCATGAAGTACCCCGATGTTTTTTCTTCCATCTATGCACTAAGTCCCTGCTGCATGGACGGCGGAGCTACGACTAATGCAGAATTGATCACCAAACTCGAAGGATTTACAGTTGAGCAATTGGAAGGTGCTTCCTTTTTCGAAATTGCAACCCTAGCCACTTCAGCAGCTTTTGCACCAAATCCACAAAATCCTCCTTTTTACCTCGATCTGCCTGCGAAAAATGGAGAGCCTCGTCAGGAAGTTGTCAATAAAATCATCGCGAACCGAACGCTTTCCATCGTCGATCAATACATTCCCA
>DATIAI010000507.1:0-6817 GCA_035458065.1 Algoriphagus sp.
ATACGACTCCAAAGGCTAGACTTTCAGGTCTCAAAGAACCTGAGGATTGGGGGATTGATTTTTTGAATGAAAGGGATCCAATGAGAGCTAAGGGTCCGATGATTGGTAGAAATCTCCCCAGCAGCATGATTATTCCAGTCAGCAAATTCCAAAAGGGAGTATTGTCGCTAAGACCCTCGAAACCTGAACCGTTGTTGGCAGCAGCTGAAGTGTTTTCATACAGGATTTCTGAAAATCCATGATAGGAAGGATTATTCAGCCAACCCAGCTCTGGATCCAGCGAAAGTGAATAGGCGGAAAGGGCAGTCCCTGCCAAAATCAGAAAGGGATGTAGCAAAATCACCAGTGAGGCAAGCTTGATTTCGGGAGCTTCTATCTTCTTCCCAAGAAAATCCGGAGTCCGACCGATCATCTGTCCTGCGATGAAAACTGCGACGATGACATAGACAAAGAAGTTGATGAATCCGACTCCGACACCGCCGTAAATCGCATTGATCATCATGTCCAGCATGAAAATTCCTCCGGAAAGTGGGCTGTGACTGTCATGCATGCTGTTGACCGAACCGTTGGAAGTGGAGGTCGTGGACACTCCCCAAAAAGAGGAAGCCATTGATCCAAAGCGGAGCTCTTTCCCTTCCAGATTTGGTGATTGGGCTAAGCCCAATTCCCTGAGCAAGGGATTGCCTTGCTGTTCCTGGACAATCGAAATAACCACGAAGGTTAAAAACAGGAATGTCATCACAGACATAAACAGGACGGCCAGTTTTTTCCTGTCCAAGTAGAAGCCAAAGCCAAAAACCAAAGCCATCGGGATCAGAAGGATGGAGATGTTTTCCACCACATTGGTCAGGTAGCTTGGGTTTTCAAGCGGGTGAGTGGAGTTCGGTCCAAAAAACCCACCGCCGTTGGTTCCAAGCTGCTTGATGGCTACCATCGGAGCTACGGGGCCGGTGGCTACATTGACTTTTTCTCCCTCGAGCGTAGTTACTTCCTGAAGTCCTTCAAAGGTGACAGGAGTACCTCCGATGACTAAAATCAAACTGACTAGGATAGCTAACGGAAGGAGGATTCGGGTACAACTTCTCAGGAAAAGCTTATAAAAATTGCCCAGTTGGCTGGTTTTGTCATTTTTCAATCCTTGAAAAATCAGTGCACAAGCTGCAATCCCGGTCCCCGCACTTACAAATTGCAGCCAACCGAATACCATAAGTTGGGTAAAATAAGATGCGCCGGTTTCTCCTGAATAATGCTGGAGATTGGTGTTAGTGACAAAGCTTACCGCTGTATTGAATGCCAAAGTGGGCTCCCAGTTACCCAATTGCACTGGATTCCAAAAGGGATGGCTATTCTGGATCAGAAGAAAAAGAAAGGCAAAAAAGAAAAAAACCAAGTTGAGACCCAACAAGGCTTTTGCGTTTTGCTTCCAGTCCATGGAATAGGAAGGATTAATTTCGGCAAATCGAAGGAATTTTTCTTCGATAGGATTAAGGAAATCAAGAAACGTTTGTTGGTCAGTGAATACCCTGACCATGTACTTTCCAAGCGGCCAGGCTAAAGCCAGACTTGCGAGAAAGATCAGGATAATGCCAAGAAGTTCGGTCGTCATGATTTAGAATTTTTCTGGTTTTACAATGGCATAAATCAGGTAACCGAAGGTCACCAAGGAGAGAATCAATAAGGCTAGCATGTCATTTTTTGATGAGGTGATCGAAGAAATCGAGTGCACGAAAGAAGAGCCCAAACAGGGTGGCTGTAAGCAGGGTGATGGCTAGAATCTGAAGGATTTCCATAAGTCGGTAGGTTTTCCTCCTCCCTATGCTACCTCGGTGCCAACAGATGACATCAGCTCGCAGATGTTATCAAATGGCTAAAAATCAAGGGGATAAATACTGATTTGAAAAAATCAGATTTTATAAAAAATTAAAAACCCTCCCATTATGGAAGGGTCTTTTTTCAAATTGGAAAGGTTGGGGATCTTAATTTTCAGGAGAAATGTGGTATTCCTCCATCTTTCGATAAAGTGTGGTCAACCCTATCCCCAGGAGTTCGGCGGTTTTGGTTTTATTTCCTCCGGTGTGGGCCAGCGCTTTTTCGATATGGGTTTTCTCCATGTCCTTCAAAGACCAGGATGCAACGGAAGGAATTGATTTTTCATTCAAAAACTGTAGGGGAAGCAAATCTACCGTCAAGTTGTTTCCCTCCAATAAGATGACTGAGCGCTCAATGACATTTCGAAGTTCCCGGATATTTCCCTTCCATCGATGGGCTATCAGCGCTTCGGAATATTCCTTGGTTAGGTGAATTTCACGTAAGCCTTCTTTTTGTGCAAAAGTCTTCGCAAAATGAAAGGCCAAAAATGGGATGTCGGCTTTTCGAGAATCCAGAGAAGGCAATGTAATCTGGAAAACGGCCAGGCGATAGAATAGGTCTTCTCTAAAATTCCCTTGGGCAACCTCACCCTCCAGATTTCGGTTGGTGGCTGCAATGATCCGTATGTCCACTTGCGTTTCCTTGGTATCCCCCAGCTTTATAAATCGCCCGGTTTCGATTACCCGGAGTAGTTTAGCCTGAAGATCTCCCTGCAGTTCCCCGATCTCATCCAAAAACACCGTGCCTTTGTGGGCCTCTTCCAGGATTCCCTTTTTGTCTTTGATGGCTCCTGTAAAGGCCCCGGCTTTGTAACCAAACAGCTCACTTTCCAAGAGATCTTTTCCAAATGCACTACAGTTGATCGCGATAAAAGGTTGGTTTTTTCGATTGCTCGCATCATGGATGGCATTGGCAAAAACCTCTTTCCCTGTTCCGGACTCTCCTGTCAAAAGCACGGTTGTGTCTGTTCCAGCCACTTTTTTAGCCAAAGAAATCGCTTTTTGGATCTCCCCGGAATCTCCAAGTATTGTATCGAATCCTACTTGCTGTTGTAGGCGGTGCTCCAGATGACTGATCCGCCGGACCAATTCCGATTTTTCGATGGCTTTGGCAATCGAAGGAATGAGCTTTTCGTTGTCATCCCCTTTGACCAAGTAGTCAAAAGCTCCGTTTTTCATTGCCTGGATTCCATCCTGGATATTCCCGAATGCTGTCATGCAGATAACTTCCAGAAGAGGAAACTTCTGTTTGATTTTCCGGCAAAGCTCCACACCGGAGCCATCCGGTAGGCGGACATCGGAGAGGATCAAATTAAACTCCTCTGAGGCTAATTTATTCCATCCCTCTGATATCCTGTCTGCTGTTTTAACTTGGTAACCTTCCAGTTCCAGCGTTTTGGCCAAGAGATTTCGGATATCTTTTTCGTCGTCGATGATGAGAATTTTTGCCATGATTAATTCGTGGAGGATTCCAAAATTAGAAGAATCCTGACCTTAATCGAAGATTCGTTTTCTGAGGTTGATACTCGCTTCGCTGGTGGACGGAAATGTTTATGTCCCTTTTTCCTTTGTCAGGAAGTTTTTTTAAGAAAATACTGTCGGATTTCCCCGGAAACTAACGGGTCATTTTCAATTGGGGACTGCGATAAAATTGAGTTTGTGATAAATATCAGGTTTTCACCAAATACCTAGTATGGAATTATTGCAGTAAATTTTATCCCTACAAGCCACTCAGTTATGATTCCTTCACCCAAACTTTCATCCGATTCATCAGGATCCAACCAAGTGATTCACTATGCCTTGCAGCTGCTGGCCTTGGCGATCTTATTGGTTTGGTGTTTTAATATTCTCTCACCCTTTTTGATCCCCATGCTCTGGGGGGCGGTTTTTGCTTCTTCCTTTTTTCCGATTCATGAAAAACTCGTCGGAAAGTACGGCTGGAAAAATGGGCTTTCCGCTACATTTATCACTTTGGTTGCCCTGGCGGTTCTGATTGTTCCGGCAGTATTTTTTATGATCGCGGGAGCAAGTGAGATCAAAGAACTCGCGGTACACCTTCGGGATGGAGATTTAGCTATCCCGCCTCCGAATGAAAAGATAAAAACATGGCCTTTGATAGGGGAAAGAGCTTTTGCGTTTTGGACTGAGGCCTCCACCAATCTGACTTTGACTATTCAAGAGCACCAGGATCAGCTGAAACCCTTACTTCTGAAGCTGGTTGCGTTACTCAAAAATACCGCAGGCGGGGTTTTGTTACTGATGATTTCTATCATTATCAGTGGGATAATGTTAGCTTATGAGAAAGAGGAAAGCGATTTTGCCAAGAAATTTTTTGTTAGGCTCGCTGGGAAAAAAGGCGAAGAAATGGCGGGGGTGGCCAAACAAACCGTCCAAAATGTGGTCAAGGGGATCCTCGGTGTCGCAGCTATTCAGACGACTTTTGTAGGAATAGGTCTATTGGTTGCGGGGATTCCATTTGCAGGCCTTTGGATTATTGTCTCCCTGATTCTGGCGATTGTTCAGATTGGGATTTTGCCTGTTTCCATCGGAGTGATTATCTACATCTGGTCGACAGGTGATACAGTCACTGCGACCATTTTGACGATTTGGATGCTGGTCGTAGGATTGATGGACAATGTGCTCAAACCGATTTTGCTGGGGAAAGGAGCTACTGTCCCGATGCTGGTTGTTTTTTTGGGAGCGATCGGAGGTTTTATTTACTCGGGATTCATCGGCTTGTTTACCGGAGCAATCGTAATGACTTTGGGATATAAGTTGGCTGTGAGTTGGCTCAATACAACAGACAAGGAAATCTGATTTTTTTGAATATTGGCTGATGGCATTTCGGTTTTCACACCGACATAAAAAAGCCCGGAGCAGATGTCCGGGCTTCTTTTATCAGTTGAATTCGTCTTTTTGTTTGTTTTGGAGTTTGATCTCTTCTAGTTCTTTTTTGAGTTCCTCCATGGCTTCTTCCAGAGATTCTTTGCCGGTATTGATCGATTCTTGGATTTCGGCTTTGCTCAGGCCTTCTTTCTCCAACTCTCTCATCAGCTTTTTGAATTCTCTTTCTGCCTTTTTTGAATTGATTTTTTCTCCGTTGATGACGAGTTCATCATCCGTGGTAATCTCGATTTTTATCCCGTTCGACTTTTTGGTTGTCTCAATGGAACATGAATTTAAAGAGATTAAAGCCATCAAGCTCAAAGCGGCAATCAGAGGTTTTTTCATGGTTTTTGAGAATAGAATGCCCTCAATTTAGCGATTGATTTGATTTTTTCGAAAGCGGTCCTCAAAAATCAAAGGCTTGCATTTCCCCTGGATACTTGGTCAGCAAGGATAATCGCATTGTACAAATTGGCGATTTTGCCTGTTTTTGAAATTTCTGATAGTGATCTTTCCATACCCTCAGGTCCTCCGACCAAAACCTTCACCTGAGGACTAACTCCAGATTGCATGATGATCTGCTTGACCTGGACAGCCGATAGCTCTGGATAGTAAGAACGGATCATTGCTGCGAGTCCCGCTACTGCCGGGGCTGCCATGGAAGTACCTCCCTGATTTTCGTATGAATTGTCCGGCATGGTGGAATAGATCTCATCTCCAGGAGCAAAAATGTCCACGTTTTCTTTTCCATAATTGGAAAATGAAGCAATCATCTCAGGTCCAAAACTGGAAGTGAGTGCCCCAACCGTAATCACATTATCCACAAATTCAGGTGAGTTTTGAAGCTTGTGATCATTCGGGAAATTGGTGTTTTCAGGATCATCCAAATCCGCCCCGTCATTTCCTGCGGCATGAACGAAAAGCACATCCTTGGATGCAGCGTATTCTAATGCTTCATAAACCCACTCAGCATTTGGGGAAAAACCTTTTCCAAAGCTGGCATTGATCACTTTTGCGCCGTTATCGACTGCGTAGCGAATAGCTAGAGCCACATCTTTGTCATATTCATCTCCATCCGGAACAGTCCGAACACTCATAATGGAGACATTTTTTGCGACTCCGTCGACACCTTTTTTATTGCCTCGGGTGGCAGCTATGATTCCGGAGACGTGCGTTCCATGACTTTCTTCCTTGTTTCTGATGTTGGGATTTCCATTGCCATACTTTTGGTCATTGAAGTCGTAGGGATCGTCACCAACCGGTTTTCTTCCGTCAAAATCAACGTTCAAGTGGTATTCCAATTGACCTTTGTAATAGGTGATACCATCATTCAGATCTTTGAGGGCTGTGGGAATGTCTTGTCCCATGCCCATCACTTGCATCAATACCCCGACAAGTTGTTCTTGCTGGGGTGATTTAGGTTGATATTTTTCAAGGTCTGCCAGGGAATAATACTCTTTGCCCAGTTCTTTTTGGATGTTTTGATGGGCCATGTTAACGAATTGCTCGATTTGCTCAAGCTGTGGCAGGGCATCCTTAGCTTCGGGCAGTTTACTTGCCAATTCAGCTTTGGCCTTTGCCTGCAAGGCTTCATCACCGATTTTCAGGCGGATGATACGGGCCATTTCCATTTGTTCATGATAGGATTCCCCAAGGAAATTGTATCCATGAATGTCATCAATGTAGCCGTTATTGTCGTTGTCAATGCCGTCACCTGGAGTTTCTCCCTTATTTACCCAAAGGACTTCTTTGATATCTTCATGATTCAGGTCGATTCCGGAATCTATCACACCGACAATGACAGGTTTGCCTTTTCGCTTTTTCAAAAGCTCGTCATAAGCACGATCAACACTCATTCCCGGCACGGTATCTTTTGCCAAATCCAAATGACCCCATCGCCTGGCTTCATTTTCAGACAATTCGGAAATTCGGGGAGAAATATTCGAGTAAGAAAGTGGAGGTGCGGTAATCACAGCTGAAGTGCTGCAACCCATAACCAGCAGCCCAAAGCTCAGGCCGACCAGTGATTTAGAAAGGGATTTAATCATCCCTAAAGGTAAGGC
>DATIAI010000508.1:0-2418 GCA_035458065.1 Algoriphagus sp.
CTCAATAGTTGCCTTTGACCAGTCAATGGGATTAGTGGTTTCACCTTTGTAGGTAATTCTCCAGATTCGGCCGCTTTTTCGGTCCCGTCCTGGATGATCAAGGGGAACTTCGTAATGTCCGATGATCCGATTATAAAAATCTGCAATGTAAAGTGCGCCGTCTGGACCGATTTTGATATCGACTGGCCTAAACCATGGATCTTCACTCACCAAAAAGTCCTTTTCGAGTTTGGCTTTAGGGGTAGAACCTTCGTAGGAAACTGTATTTCTGCTCACCCGGGAGGCAACCACATCGCCGGAGTAAAAGCTGTTTCGGTATTCTTCGGGGAAAGCCGGACCATTGTAATAAGCAAGGCCAGAAAGTGCTGTGGATCCGATCTGATAGTCCATCATCGTTGGCCCAAAACCAAGACCCGGAGCTTTCTTCCCAAAATGGGGATAATCTCCCTGATTGATCGTCTGGTAAATGGGCATGGAGTGACAATCGGCGGAATAGAGATAACCCAAGTCATCCACCGCAAATCCAAATGGATTGACGCGGCCATAGGTGGTCTGCTCCACCCGGCTGCCATCGATTCTGAAGCGAAATGTATTTCCAGAGGTCATGTGAATCGAATCTTTATCCGCACCTGATACATTCGAGGTGTTTCGGAATCCATGGGAAGAATAAATCCAGCCGTCCAATCCTCTCATGAAGTTGTTGATCATTCCATGGGTATCCTCATGTCCGAAGGGGCCGACTAACACGCGTTTTTCATCGTATTGGTCATCTCCGTTTTTATCTTCGAAAAAGTAGATATTGGGAATGCTATAAGCCACAGCCCCGCCTTTTACTGGCATGATTCCGATGGGAATATTTAAGTCGCTGGCAAAATCCGTGAATTTGTCTGCTTTACCGTCCCCGTCCGAATCCTCTAAAATGGTGATTTTGTCCATTCCTGACCCAGTGGAGGCTTCATAGGGGTATTCGATAGAGTGAGTCACCCAGAGTCTGCCCCGGTCGTCAAACTCCATATTGATCGGCTTGGTGATATCCGGCTCAGAGGCATAAAGATTGATTTCAAAACCCGGAGGAAGGTGGAAACCTGCCATTTCCTGTTCGGGAGTTTGGAAATCTGTAATCCGGATATGGTCCTTGAAAAGCTCGGGATTAATGAAGGCATCGGGATCATATTCGCCTACATTTTGATCATTTTTGCAGGAAATTAGCATTATTGCTCCCAACAAAACGGGAATTACATATCTCATAAAAGCCAGGCTAGGTGATTTTGGGATAGATTAAAACTTCTGTGAAACCTGAAACTTTCAGCAGAAAATTTCTCAGAAATTATCTTTTTTAAATGAATTCTCAAAACTGATCCAGCTTTAGGGAAGGACTCAGAATGAGGTAAACCGAAAAAATATTCACTTTGGCAGACCAAAAAGAAACCAATGGGCAATTTTCAGGCTTTTGTCTGCAAGTTTCCTCTTAATTTTCCTGCATGAAATCGAGCATGACTCAAGGGGCACACAGACGGATATTTATCAGTCATGCGAGATTCCATGTGGCCTTAAAGAAAAATTATAAACACATGAAAAAGATTCTCATCCTGATATTCCTGTTAATCAGTTCAGGACTTCAAGCCCAAATTCAACTTAAAATAACTGATCAGGTATCAGGTGTTCCTCTAGAAAACGTCAGGGTAAAGGCTGGAAATCAAAAAATCCAACGAACCAATGCTTCAGGAATTGTTGCGTTTACCGGAGACGCTGATACAAAATTCAGCTTTGCGCTGGAGGGGTATGAATCTCTGGAGAAAACTTTCGGCTCCGGGGAGTTTGAAGTCCAATTGGTTCCTGCTGTTCTGAATCTTGCCACTGTGACAGTTTCTGCTTTCGAATCGGAAAGACCGCTTTTGGAGCAATCAGCGGCTATCGCCGTGGTCAGCGAGCGGGATTTCAGCCGATTCAATGAAACTTCTCCTGTCAATGCATTCAATCAAAAAGCCGGAGTAAGAATCGAAGAGCGTGCACCGGCCAGTTATCGGGTTTCGATCCGTGGGAGTTCGCTTCGATCTCCTTTTGGAGTACGAAATGTGAAAGTGTATTGGAATGAAGTTCCTTTCACTGCTCCTGATGGGACTACAGCTTTAAATCTGCTGGATTTGTCCAATATCAAAAGTGCTGAAGTGGTCAAAGGTCCATCCGGAAGCATTTATGGAGCTGGAAATGGTGGAGCAATATCCTTTTTCAGTCGTCCAGATCTGACTGGAAACCGAGTTTCAACGGAGTTTTTGGCAGGGGATTTCGGATTGAGCCGATTCAGATTGGGACTTTCCCAACAAGTGGGAGAAAGTGGGGTAGAAGCTTCTTTTGTCAGCCAAAAATCAGACGGATATCGGGAACACTCGGCAGTTGATCGACAAGTTTTTCAGTTGG
>DATIAI010000509.1:0-3130 GCA_035458065.1 Algoriphagus sp.
GGAGGTTAAATCCTTGATTGAGGCTTTTTGAATTTTCATCGCCTTTTGGCTTGATTTAGTACTGAGCGTAAAAAAATGTACTGTGGGCATTATTGGCGAGGGCCCAGATGAAGGGCGAAACCAATCCCGATAGCTATCGGGACAAGATTTGGAATAGCTCCCACCCTGCCTACCGGCAGGCAGGGCCAAACTAGCCCTATTCTCCTTTCTGAAATTTTAGGGGTGGAAGGATTCTTCAAAAATCAATAGCCTTGTCCGAAATTCCCGATAACTATCGCGAGCTTAACAGTGACGGAGGTAAATGGGAAACTACTTTAAAACGGTGTTTAAGATGGTGCCGAGAGAGCGGGCCTTTTTAAAGTCTTGAAAAATCCAGTCCAAGTATTCGGTTAACAGGGGCTTTTGAAA
This sequence comes from Algoriphagus sp., assembly GCA_035458065.1. GTDB lineage: Bacteria > Bacteroidota > Bacteroidia > Cytophagales > Cyclobacteriaceae > Algoriphagus. The sequence goes on from DATIAI010000509.1 coordinate 409, forward strand.
GTACCCCAAGACTTCTTTATAAGAAGCCGCATTCTTTCTCTCTGAATTCAAAATCGAACTGGTCAGAATGTATATGGAGTAATTCGATTTGATCCTTTGTTCCAATTTTTTAAAACGTCTTAAAAACTCCCAACCATCCATAATCGGCATGTTTAAATCCAGGAATACAATGGTATTTGGGTGTTCAGACCGGGTGTGGTTTTGAGTTAAAACATGGTTGATTCCCTCAAGTCCGGTAAAATAGCTCCTAAAATCTCCATTGAATCCCACGTTACTGAGTATTTTTTTGCAAATCAAATGTTGTAAAGGGTCATCATCAATTAGAATGATTTCAGGCGGGTGATTTGTAACATTCATCAGAAGAAATTGGCAATCGGGGGTTGATAAACAATAATTAATTCAAGAATACTAGTTTATTAATATGTTTGCATATTTAAAAATAAAATAGAAAAATGAATATTTTGTGTATTCAAAAACCAATTTTTAATATTTATAATTGTTTTAACGCTGTATATTTTTCAAGCCCAACGTTGGGGGTCTGATTGCTTTCAAACCAAAGTAGGGTAAAAGAGGGAGGCGCTAAGACGGAGTAATGGATGGTATGAATCTTAAATTATAGATCAAGATTGCTTCGGGATCGAGGTTTTAGAAGTTAATGGGATAACCCGTATGATCCTTCCCCGCTTCCCGGAGAGAAGACAATGAGGGTCGGATTGGAAATCATACAATTCCTCGTCCGACAAGGCTTACTGAAAATGGAGAAGTCCAAGAGCAGAAAAGCAAAAAAAAGACTGTTGAGGGCAATTCAACAGTCTATCCCAGCCTAGAGTTTCGCTATTTATTCTTCAATTTCCTGATGTGTGCTTACTGCAATTCGGTTCCAGGCGTTGATTGTCACTATTACCATAATGATCTGTGCTATTTGGACTTCGGAGAATTTTTCGGTGGCTTTCCGGTAAGTTTCAGTACTCAAGCCACTTTGATGAATTAGAGTGATTTCTTCAGTCATGGCCAGGACGATTTGTTCTTCTTCAGAAAAAAACTTGGCTGCTTCTCTCCAGGCACTTACCAAAAAAATACGCTGACTCGTCTCCCCGAATTTCAGAGCATCCTTAGTGTGCATGTCGATACAAAAAGCACAATTGTTGATCTGGGAAGCACGGATTTTGATAAGTTCTTTAAGTGTTAATGAGATTTCGGCTTTAGCCAAATACCCTTCCAAGGCATACATTGCTTTGTAGGCTTGTGGCTGAACGGAGTTGATTTTGATGCGCTTTTCCATTTTGGATTGTTTAATTTGATAATCCAAAGTTGAAGAGCCCAAAAGGGAATTTACTTAAACTGGTTTAAGAAGCACTTTTCTTTCGTATTTCGCTTAGATATTCTGGGGTGAAACCCAGGTAGGATGCGATTAAATATTGGGGAACGCGCTGTAGGAATTCAGGCTGGGTTTTCCGGAAGAAATGGTAAAGCTCCTCCCGGGAATAATTGTATAAAAATTTTATCCGCATTTGAGAAGCGCCATATGCTTTTTGGTAAACGCAGCGGAAGTATTTTTCCATCAGTGGATGTGTTGCCAGCATTGTGTTGTAAGCATCCCGATGAATAACCAAGAGTTCGGCAGGTTCAACTGCCTGAATGTAAAACTCAGATGGAGCTTGGTTTAGATAGGAAAATGTCTCTGTCATCCACCAGTTTTCGATTGCGAATTCGGTGGTTTGTTCCACTCCTTTTTCATTTATGAAAAATTTGCGCAGGATACCCTTGAGCACGAAATAGTTTGAATTGCAAATACTTCCTTCATCCAGCAGGTTTTCCTTTTTTCCTTTGGATTGGATTTGAAAGAAATGAAGGATATCAGCATACTCCTCGTCGCTTATTGTGGTGAATTTGTTGATATGTGCTTTGAAAATGCTGGACATTGCTTGAAAGAAATTTGATTCAGGTAGTTTGAAACGGGTTTGTCAGATTATAAAACACCTCATACCCTTTCTGTAGATTTGGTACTGATGAGATGAAAGCATTTACTAATTTATTGACTTATTGGAAATACTTTTTTTGGATCGTAACAGAACAGTCTTGATTAAAGTGGTTCTCATCTAAGGTCCATTTCCAGGTTTGGAAGTTGAAGGTGATCAGTGATATGCAGAAAGTTGGGTATGTCTATACCTTTCACTGAGGCCTTAGAAACTGCCATTGTCCTTCTCTCTTCGTCCTTTTGGCTTGATCCAAAAGGACCAAAAAATCAAGACGCAGCAAAGCTCCTACCGCACAAGGCCTGACGCTGGCCCGCTGCTGCGTCGGCCCCCGCGCCTCTCCGATTGGAGATTTGTCTATAACATTTAGGACTAGAAAAGCGGTAAGGGTCAAGGGGGAGTGCTGCGAGCTGATTGAAAAATTGTCTATAAGGTCCAGCCCGAATAGCTATCTGGAGAGTAGCAGGACATCAGGAGAATAGTAATCTGAAGACTGCATATCGATAGGCACAGGACTGAGGTCTTGCGTTAGTTGAGCTATAGTAGCAAAATCGATGAATATCCAGAAAGTTGGATGTGTTTATACCTTTGACTGAGGCCTTAGAAACTGCCATTGTCCTTTTCTCTTCGTCCTTTTGGCTTGATCCAAAAGGACCAAAAAATCAAGACGCAGCAAAGCTCCCACCGCACAAGGCCGGACGCTGGCCCGCTGCTGCGTCGGCCCCCGCACCTCTCCGATTGGAGAT
>DATIAI010000510.1:0-2443 GCA_035458065.1 Algoriphagus sp.
CCGCAGCTCAAACTGCTGTTCGTCACGAAAGACTACTTGAGTTGGGTATGGAAGGTCATAGATTTTATGATTTGCAGCGTTGGGGAACTGCTCAGGCAGAACTTGATTTCTACCTAGCCTATGATTCTCAAAAGCTTCCAGCTCCGCTGGGTGGTGCTAAATACACCGATAAGTATAAGTGGGTTCCAATTCCACAAAATGAAATGGACCTTCAACCAGATGTCCTGACTCAGAATCCAGGATTCTAATACCAATTGAAATAAATATTAAGGGGAGGCAAATTGCCTCCCCTTTTTTTATGTTTTTTATTACAGATCATTTTTTTCTACAAACGGGAAAATGCTAATTTAAACGTTCCTAGCCTTACCCAAATTACCCTATGAAGTTTTGCCTTTCTGCCCTGATTCTATGCGGCGTTTTTCTATTATCATCCTGTAAAAAAGATTCCACTTTATTTGTTCTAAAATCACCAAACGAAACCGGAATTGATTTCAACAATGAAATCATTGAATCCGATTCTTTCAACATTTTGACCGATGAGTACATATTCAACGGTGGAGGAGTTGCTGTTGCGGATTTTGACCAAAATGGACTACCAGATTTGTTTTTCACAGGAAATCAAGTTCCGAATCGACTCTATCTCAATGAGGGGAAATTCAAATTCAAAGATATTTCAGAGGTTGCAGGAATCATGGCAACCGAAAAATGGTGTACCGGAAGTGTCATAGTTGATATCAATCTCGATGGCTGGCCGGATATTTATGTGGCAACCGCAATGAAAAAGGGGCCAGGAGAGCGGAATAACCTGCTTTTTGTAAACCAGGGAAAAGATGCCTCAGGTAATGTTACTTTCAAAGAAATGGCTGCTGATTACGGAATTGCGGATCCCGGAAACAGTATGGGGGCTGCTTTTTTAGATTATGATCTGGATGGAGACCTGGATCTATATGTCTTGAACAATGAACAATTGGCTGCCAAACCGACGAATTTTCGACCAAAAGTAACGGATGGTTCGGCAATCAATAATGACAGTTTTTACAGAAATAATGGTGACGGGACTTTTTCTAATGTCACCATCGAAGCCGGAATTACCTTCGAGGGGTTTGGGCTTGGTTTAGTGGTTTCCGATCTGAACAACGACGGTTGGCCGGATATTCATGTCAGCAATGATTACATCACCAATGACATCCTCTATATCAACAATCAGGATGGCACTTTTTCCAACAAAACAAAGGAAAATCTAAGGCATCAAAGCCAGTTTTCCATGGGCTCGGATATCGCGGATTTCAACAATGACGGCTTACCGGATCTGATCACCATCGATATGTTGGGTGAAGACAATTACCGTAAAAAGACAACCATTGGGAAAAATGTCTATCAAACCTACCTCAACAACGAGCAGTTTGGGTATGAATACCAATATGTCCGAAATATGCTCCATGTGAATAATGGGGCGGGTATTCCGTTTTCAGAGATTGGTTTGATGGCAGGAGTTTACCAGACCGACTGGAGTTGGGCACCGCTTTTTGGTGATGTGGACAATGACGGATTGAGGGATTTGCTTATTACAAACGGGTTCCCAAGGGATATCACGGACAAGGATTTCGCCAATTACCGGGCTGATGTCGGAAACATTGCTTCAACCCGCCAATTGTTGGATTCCATTCCCATTGTGAAAATCCCAAATTACTCCTATCGAAATACCGGGAATCTTGGATTTGAAGACAGCGGAGAGACTTGGGGACTAAACATGCCATCCTTTTCCAACGGTGCTGCTTTAGTGGATTTGGACCAAGATGGAGATTTGGATTATGTGGTCAATAATATCAATGACCCTGCTTTTGTCTTCGAAAATTTGCTGAATGAAAATGAGAATGCTCCCAATTATTTGAGAGTGAAACTGAGTGGTCCCGCCAAAAACCCACAAGGTTTGGGAGCGAAAGTTTTGCTTAAGCCATCACCAGAAAGTTTTCTTTACCAGGAAATGCAAGTGGTAAGAGGGTATATGTCTTCGGTAGAGGAAACCCTGCATTTTGGATTGGATTCCGTCAAAACTGTGTCCGAATTGACTGTGATTTGGCCAGATGGAAAAGAGTCAAGCCTTTCAGATATTTCCTCAAATCAAGTAATACAGATAGATTATTCTTCAGCCAAAGCTGGAGAGGATTCTGTTGCGATTTTAAATTCAGGAGAAAATCCAAAGCTCCTTTCAGAAGTTTCTGAAGAGTTGGGGATTTCCTTCATCCATCAGGAGGAGGATAAAATTGATTTTAACATTCAACGAACGCTTCCGCATAAACTGACTCAATTTGGGCCTGCATTGGCAGTCGGAGATTTGGACGGAAATGGGAAAGAGGATTTGGTAATCGGATCTTCTTCCGGATTTTCTCCCGTTTGGTATGCACAGCAGGAAAATGGAGGATTTGCTCAAAGAGAACTTCTC
>DATIAI010000511.1:0-6992 GCA_035458065.1 Algoriphagus sp.
ACTTGCATTGGTTTATTCTCCTATCTATGCGAGTTCGGGAGCAGACCGATCTGGCGATCTGGAAGGCGGAGGAGAGTATTACGATAGAGGACAATCTTGTCCACCTACCTGCCAATAACTTCTAAAGATGAAGCAGGTAGATCTGGGCTTGTTTTATGATAGTATTGACTACTACGATCTGCTATTAATTGGGTTTGCTTTTACAGGTTTGTTCGGATATTCACTTCTTTCAAAAGATCAAAGGAAAAATGAGACATTAAAACTATCACTTGGAATTGTAGTTTTAGTTGCATTTTATGAATTTGTTGCTGGGTTTTTAGGCTCCCAAAAAATTGCAAATTCTTGGGTTTATAACTTATTTAATTCTCATGTCGCTGCGATTTTGTTTTTACTATTGCTCAGAAGCTTTCTCAAAAGGAAAAGTCACAAAAAAATGGTCAACATTTTCATTGTGCTTTTTCTTTTGATTTCCTTGATCTGGCATCTCACCGAAATTGTGCATTACAATGACGGCGGGGAATACATTTCGTTTTTGATTAATGTTTTGATCTTGTTTTCCTGTGCCTTGTATTTTTTTGAATTGATCACACTGGATGAGTTTTTGGATATTGATCCCTTAAGAGAATTCAGCTTTTGGGCATCCACGGCTATTTTATTCTATTTTTCCTCCTCCTTTATGATCTATATTTCTTATAAATATCTCTACACCCATCATTTGGATATTTTTTACATGGTGATAGAGATTCCCAGACATATGGCGCTCTTATCCAACCTGTTGCTTTGCTTTGCCATTTTTTCGCCGGTGATCAAAGATCGATTCCGACTAGAGATCTTCCATGTCTGAACATGAAAGTCGACTTTTTTTAATTCTATTTGGAGGGATTTTCATTGCGTTCCAGATGTCAATTCTTGGTGTGGCACTAATGGCACTTCAGCTTATTCACCAAGTCCAAAACTGTAAAAAGCTGGATTAAAGCTGAAAATGAGAAAATCCTGCAGAAAATAGAAAACGAAATCCAGCTGGAAACCTTTACTCAAATTGCCCGGGAACTCCATTACGAACTTTGAAAACTAAGCCCTCTTGACAAGCTCAACTTCAATACTCTACCCGCTCTTTTTTTCACGATAAGCTCAAAAACTATTATCTTTTGAAACGAAAGTGTTTTATCCACCAATCTTTTCTAAGCAACCCAATTACTATGAAAATCAGCAAAAAAGACTTCGAACAGATGAAAGAGAAGTATAACATCGAAATAAAATCAGGAAAGCCCGGCAAAGGCAAAAACGGAGACATCGACAACCAGACCAATTGGATATTTTTTGATCGGGAAACTTTGGAAAAAGTACTCTCACAGGCAGATGCAGACCCTAAAAAAGGGGGAATTAAATTTTACATTACTGAGTACACTAAAGAGGTAGCGGAGAAGTATCACCCAAATGAGAGCGATGCCTATGAGGGCAGACTTACTTTGGTCTTCGAAGCTGCCAACCAGGATACACTTGAGCAGGAAAGTGGGGCTAACCTGGAAAACATAGGAACCCTTTGCCCACCTCGTTGCCAATAATTGACCCTTCGAAGTGCAGCAAATTCTCAGACTTGTTGACCATTATGTCCCTATCATTAATTTATTGGCGATTGCAGGGATGATCAGCTTTTTTGTCTTGCCCAAAAAAGAGAAAAAAGCCAAAATAAATATTCTCCTCGTTGGTTCCCTTATTTTCGTGGCGTTCTATGAAAATTTAGCCTTAGTTCTTGCCACAAATAAAATTCCCAATTCCTGGGTTTATTTGATTTTTTTCAACCACGGAGCCACTTGGTTGAACCTGTTTATCCTCAGAGAATTTATTCTTAATCCGAACCTAAAAAAAGTAATCTCAGGATTGATGTGGGCGTTTTTTCTTTTTTCTGGCATCCCTTTCCTGGTAGGAATTATTCCATTCAATAACTTAGGCGAGTACTCATCCCTCCTCGGGGCCTCATTTATAATTTTTTCTTGCGGATTGTTTTTTTACGAGCTTTTATCAAATGATAAATACCTCCCGATCAATCCTCTTCAGTTTTCGGGATTTTGGATTAGTACCGTTATGCTGTTTTTCTACTCAGGTTCTTTTATGATTTTCATTTCTTTCACTTATTTGATTAATAATTATCTAGACATCTATTATATAGTTATTGAACTGATCAGAACCTCTGCCCTACTTTTATATTTTACTTTCGTTCTGTCTTTGGCAAAATGGAAAAGATTTAGACCTTTTTACCTAAACGATTTACGATGAGCGAAACCGAAAGCCAATATTTACTGATTCTTTTTGGAGGCATTTTCTTTGCTATGCTGATGACAATTTTTGTCGTAGGGATTGTTTTTGTCCACCGGCAAAGACAAAACCAAAACAAGCAGAAGCTGGAACAACTCACCGCAGTCTACGAAAAGACCTTGCTCAATATTGAGAATGAAATCCAGCAGGAGACCCTGACCCAAGTGGGAAGAGAGCTCCATGACAACATTGGGCAGTTGCTTTCTCTGGCCAAACTCAACCTCAACTCCTCCAAACCCGAAAAGCATGCAGAAGGCAGAGAATACATCAACCAGATAATCAAAGAAGTCCGGGCACTCTCCAAAACCCTCAATTTGGACTGGGTAGAGGCCGTCTCTCTGGATGAATTCATCCGACAGCAGCTGGACAAAATCCAGATGACAGGTTTTTGCCAAACCTCACTGGAATCCGACCACTCGTTTCAGAAATTGGAAAAAGACCAAAAGCTTGTCCTTATCCGAGTTATTCAGGAATGTCTTAATAATGCGATCAAGCATGCCCATCCTGACAAAATCACAATTCAGGTGTACCAAAACGGCACTTCAAGAAAAATCGATATTCGCGATGATGGAAAAGGATTTGACGTTACCCAAAAATCTCAGGGTAGCGGCATGACCAACCTCAAAAAGCGTATGGAAACCATCGGAGGCAAATTTTTTCTGACATCTGAGGTCGGAAAAGGCACACATATCATATTAGAGTTGCCTTTTTGACTTAAGTGTTCTAATTTCCATAATCTTTAGTAAATCAACCCTGATTAGTACTCCAACCTATTTTCCAAAAAAATGATCCGGATCGCCCTGGCTGACGACCACAAGTTATTTGCAAAAGGACTTGAAGGACTCATCGAAGAGCATGAGGGTTTTTTAGTAACCGGATTATTTCCAAACGGCAAAGAATTACTCGAATTTCTTGACAGTGAGGAAGTGGATCTGGTATTGACAGACCTCAACATGCCAATCGTGGATGGCTTTGGCGTGCTTCGCCATTGCAAAAAACACCATCCAGACCTAAAAGTCATCGTTCTATCCATGTATGATGAGGAGAAAATCTTTAAAGAATGCATGCTACTTGGTGCAGATGCTTTTATCCTGAAAGACGCTGATCCGGACGAATTGATCTTCACGGTCACCGAGGTCTATGAAGGCCGGTATGTAAAAGATTTCAAACGGGTCATTCAGCAGGCTGATTTAACTCCTTTTTTTGATGCTTTCCGCGAGAAATACAGGCTCTCGAGGAGAGAAACCCAAATTTTGAAATTGATCAGTGATGGCCTGCTCAATCGGGACATTGCAGATCAATTGAGTTTGAGTATCCAAACCATCGAGACACACCGGAAGAATATCCATCAAAAACTTCAGGTCACTTCTCGCGTAGAGCTGATCAAGAAGGTCAACGAAATGCACCTTTAATCTCATTTTCCAATGAACAAACTTATCCGAACCGCCTTGGTAGGCTATGGATCTGTAGCCGAAAAAATGCACGCCCCCCTGATTTCAGTTTGCCCTGATTTGGATTTTGTGGCTGTAGTGGAGCGAAACGGAAATAGGTGTGAGGAAAAATACCCCAATTTGAGGACTTTTCGAAGCTTGGATGAATTGCTCGAAGCCGACTTTGCAGACCTGATCTGCATCACCACTCCAAATGAACATCACTTCTCCATGGCCAAGCAATGCCTGCTTGCAGGTAAACATGTGGTCGTAGACAAGCCGGTAACGATTCATTCACATGAAGCTGAAGAGCTGGAAAAATTAGCAGCAGAAAAAAACCTGGTCTGCAGCGTATTTCAAAACAGACGCTTCGACGGAGACTTCCGGACTTTGCAAAAGCTGGTTGCCGAAAATACCCTTGGCGGTTTGGTCTACCTGGAATCTCATTTTGACCGGTACAGACCGAATATCACTGATAATTGGAGAGAACGGGACGTCCCCGGCAACGGCATTACCTATGACTTGGGATCCCACCTGATCGATCAGGTAGTATTGCTTTTTGGAAAACCGGATGCGATATGCGCCGATATCCAAAAACAGCGCATAAATGCTGTTGCAGACGATTACTTTGACATTTCGCTTTATTATCAGGGATTTAAAGCCCGGGTTACTGCAGGTGTTTTGGTCAACGTGCAAACTCCAAAATTCTTGCTTTTGGGACAAAAGGGATCCTTCCAAAAGTTCTTTTTGGATGTGCAAGAGCAAGCCTTCAAAGACGGCAAAATCCCGGAAGGTCCCGATTGGGGCGTCGATCCCGAAGAACGGTGGGGGAAGGTTTATTTAGAAAAAGAAACCCTAGCCTATCCAACTTTGCCGGGAGATTACAGAATTTTTTACCAAAATATCGCTGATGCAATCTTGAAGAATACGCCATTGCAAGTGACTTTGCCTCAGGCTATATCTGTGCTGAAAATCATCGAAGCCTCATTCAAAAGTGCCAAGGAAGGCAGAAGAATTGCCAGAACGGAGGGAAACTGGTAATAAGGTTGGCTTAGACTTTGCCATGGTGAAAGTCCAAGCAACGTTTAATTATTATGAAAAAAATCTTAATCCTCTCCTTTTTCTTGATGGGAATTGTGTCACTGGCTGAGGCCCAGGTCAGTGCAGGAATCAACTTTCAAAATACCCGAACTTTCATCACTGTAGGAACCGATCCGGATAAAGAATTTTTCGGAGAAGCGCGATTGGGTTTAGGCAGCAACATTGGGCTTGAATTGATGGGTGGGTACAATTTCGTCAGAAAGAGTGAAGTCAACGCCTATGTCGGGGCTGCACTTGGCCTTTTTGGAGATTACCACAGAAACGATAAATATGATCATCATGATGATGTTTATTTTGCAATACCATTTGGTGTGCTGATCAAACCGTTTAATACGAAAAACTTTGGTTTCCTGATCGAAGCAGCCCCGGTATTTGCAAGTCACCATGATAGCTATCTGAGAGGTGGTATTGGATTTAAATACACGTTTAGGTAAAAAATCATTTTATGAAAATAAGCCTCCGAAAATCAAATTCGGAGGCTTTTTCGTTTTAAAGAAAAATCGTCAATCCAATCTCGAAACTTGGCCTAAATCCCAACTGAAATTCAGTTTCTGTTTTCGAAAAATTCTCTTCATAATTTCCTTGCTGATACAAGGAGTAATCCAGCAAGGTCGTCTGAATAATCACTCCAATACTTTTTGTGACCAAATATTGATAGCCAACATTGCCAGAAGCATCAAAAATCCTGGACTTGAATTGGCTAATCGGGAGATCGGCAGTTGGAGAATTCAAATCAATTTTTCGCCAGCTCAGTCCGGATCGGAGTTCTGCAAAAAATGAGCCCTTGTCACTGATCGGAAAGTAATTTCTGGCAAATAAACCGACTCCGTAGGTCAACGTTTCAGTGCTGAATTCCGAAACGGAAAGAGAACCTTCTTGGCTGAAGTCAGAATTTCGCCAACCATATCCGAATGTACCGGATACACCAATCGCAAGATTGTCTTTTATAAAATATCCAATTCCAGGTCTGATTTTGAATTCATTCAACTCAATATCCTCTTTGTAGCCAGGTACGGCTTCCATAAATTCCTGCTGTGAATCCTCCCTCGAGAAGGTGATGAGTCCATCTATCATCCAGCTTCCTTTTCCCATTTGGGCAAAAGAACCTGCAGAAATTCCCGAAACAAAAAGAAAAACCAGTAGTATCCTCTTCATTTTTTAGGAAGGAAAAAGTTTACACCTAGAAAAATCGCAGAAGTATTTACTCCAAAATCAAAATAGTTGGAATTGAAATTTGACTCACTCTGAGGTCTCGTCACATCCCGCACATTGCTTCTATAAGTAAATGGTACAAACGCAAGTTCGATTCCCAGCCAGGTTTTGGGGAAGTAAACCAAGCCCATCTCAGTGGTGACCTGAAAACTATTCGAAACGTCTTCCTCAACAGGGTTGGCCGGTCCACCCCGGTATTCAGCTGTTATCTTACTGGCATTTATTCCGGCACCCAATTGCCCAAAAAAGCTAAACTGATTGCCTAAAGGAAAATATTTCCGAACATAAGGCTCTACTCCTGTTTCCCTCGTTGAAATATCGGCTGTTGAGGACTCCGAGGCGACATCAGAATTGAAATCAATTTCTTGATTTGACCAAAAAAGGGTGGTATTCAGACCAAACACCCAGTTGTCTTTTACAAAAAATCCCACATCAGGACTGAAAGTGAATGATTTGGTCTCAGAATTATTTCCAAATCCACTGTCATATGTACTGGAATTTGAATAGAAATTCACCGCACCTCCAAGCATTACATTTCCTTTTTGCAGCTGCCCATAAGAGATTAGGGAAAGGAAAAACATCGGTAAAAAAGCAAATAGAATTTTTTTCATTGGGTTAAGTTTAGTTGAACATAACCTCGTAAACGGGATGTATTTAAATTAGGTTTAGTTTTAAAGATATAGCGAGTGAAATATTTAAGAGATGGATTTCGAATCCTGAAAAACCACAATTTCAATTTGCTAAGGTCAATTTGAAGCTCATCTAAATCAATTTGTTTCTTTATTTTTGCGGCCTATGGCAAAGACAGAGACCCCGGGCGAAAATGCCCAATTGAAAGATATTATTTCCCATGCCAAGGAGTATGGGTTTGTGTACCCGAGTTCTGAAATCTACGACGGCCTGCAGGCAGTCTATGATTACGGAGCTTATGGG
>DATIAI010000512.1:0-5147 GCA_035458065.1 Algoriphagus sp.
CGAAACTCACCCAATGCAGAATATCTGATTCCTCCAAGCTTCACTTTTACATAAAGTTCGGAAGTGACATATTCTCTTAATTGAGATTCAATCTGGATACGTGCCTCCTCAAGAGTTTTATTCTGCACATTCACCTCACCAATGATGGGCAATCTGATATTTCCATTTTTATCAACCGTGTATCCAGTCATATAATAAACATCACCCCCACTTTGGCCTGCCACATTCCCCATTTGGTTATTAATGGGTGTCGATCTATTGTTAAATCCATTCAAGATCATATCATCAACAGTCTGAATATTGACGTCAATGATGTCGTTAAATTGGAGTTTGTATTCTGGAATTTCGTAGGAAATAAGTTCACCCTCAGAAATTGGTTGATTGCCCTCAAGATTTTGCAGATAGATGATTTTTTCGTTGGAAACGCAGGCCATAGTAGCCCAAAAAACGAGTCCAAGACACAATACTCTAAAGAGTTGACGCATAAATTAATTTTAGATAACCGTATTCAAAAACTGCGCAAACTTAGGAATTTTCCACCAAAATCTTTGATTTTTTATCCAATCCGAAAACGACACCAGCAATTTGACTGAGAATCAGCCGTTGTTTTGCAGCTCAAAAAATATTCTAAAACTCCTTCCCCTTCACAATTAAAAACCAATCTCCTTCCAGTTCGAGATATCCAAAATCATAGCAATAATGATAGAAATTGCCCTTTTTACTTTGATAAGTATGGGTAAAATAGCGGAAATTAAAACCTGCTCTTGTAAGTCTATCCCGGGTAGTTTTAGCCATTTCCTCATTTTTAGAAATCAGAGATTCCAGGATGTTTCGGTTCTTTTTGAGGGTATGGTTTATGTTTCGGATCAGGTTAATGTTGTTGGCATTCTGCTGATTATTGTAGGTGTTTCTACAGCTATCATCACAGAATTTTTTATCCATCCTTCCTTGGATGGGTTTCCCGCAGTGAAGGCATTGCTTTTTATCGGTTTGCATTGGTAAAAAAGTTTTTTTCAATTTAAAAAATTAGGCAAACTTTTGAATCAGTGGAAGATTTTTCTTCAAATCGGGAAAGATTTCCATTTAGAAGTTCACTCTTATTTGAAAAATACCAATTCTAACTTCTTCCACTTAAGACAACTTTATTGCGAATTGACTCAACCCTTAGAAATTAAGGTGGATTTTCACCTTTTCCCTCAAATATCCCAATACATCAGCTTCAAACCATGGGTTTCGTTTCATCCAAAGTCTATTTCGCGGGGAAGGATGAACAAGAGGAAAAAATGTAGGCTGATATTCTTCCCAAGCTCTGACAGTTTCGGTTAGTGTTTTTTTCCGGCGTTCTCCTAAATAATATGCCTGCGCATAAGATCCGATCAATAGTGTCAATTTCACCTCCGGCATGAAATTCCTCAAGGTTTGATGCCATTTTGGTGCGCATTCGGGCCTGGGTGCCATATCTCCGCTTTTTCCTTTTCCTGGGTAACAAAAGCCCATTGGCATGATCCCAAAAATCTCAGGATTATAAAAGGTTTCCCGGTCCACTTGCAGCCAACGTCGAAGTTCATCCCCACTGGGATCGTTCCAAGGGATTCCTGTCGCATGAACTTTTGTTCCCGGTGCTTGCCCAACGATGAGAATTTTGCTTTTCGGATCGATGGAAAATACCGGTCGGGGCCCCAAGGGAAGTTCTGATTCACATAGTCTGCATGTTCTTACCTCTGAGAATACTTTTTCGGTTGTATACATAATCCGCTAAGGTTACCTACTCAATTTTATTAATTTCCACAATGAAAAAATTGCTGACAGCCTTTTTGCTTTCTGTTTTATGTTTTCCAGCATTTGCTCAGGATGAAAGTGACCTTGGATCATGGTACATGTATTTTGGGAATTTTCGGTTTTCAGAAACGCCCTGGGCAATCCACGGGGAACTCCAATATCGAAATAACAATATTCTAGGTGACTTTGAACAATTACTTGTAAGAACTGGACTTCAATACAATTTAAAATCCGGTCAGGTCAGCTTTTTGGCAGGATATGCATCCATAACTACGGGGGTTCCCGGAGAGGGAACGGAAACTTTTCATGAAAACCGGATTTATCAAGAGGTAATTTTAAGGCAAAAACTTGGAAGAGTTAGCCTGATGCATCGCTATCGTTACGAACAGCGGTGGATTGCAGAAAGTGATTTTAGAACGAGATTTCGATATGCGATTTTTGTCAATGTACCATTAAATAAAAAAGAACTGACTGAAAAAGGGTCAGTCTACGCACAGCTTTACGATGAAATTTTCATCAATGGGGAAAAGCCAGACGGTTCCACTTCAATTCAATACTTTGACCGAAATCGGATTTACCTGGGTTTGGGATATCGCACCTCTGCAAAACTGGCTCTTCAATTTGGAATTATGGAGCAGACGAGTAACGTTTTTTCTAAAACCCAGCTTCAATTCTCTGCCTTTCATCAACTTTTCTCAAAAAGGAAAAACCAGTAAAAAAATTCATAATCAAATTTTCAGGAAATCACACATAATTGATAAGATATTGATAAATTAGGTATTCTAGAAACCTGAAAAATAAGGACTTGACCAAACAAAATTTTAAAACAAAAGGTTATCCTCCCGATCGTTTTTTAGAAAAATTTACCAGTCAACCAAAATATCAATGCCATGAAAGTTTCTTCTGCACTTCTGATTCTGCTAGTGGTACTCACCGCTTCCTGTTTTTCATCCAAAGATTATGTCACAGATTACGATTACAATTACACCGGGTCCTTCAAAAGGTATAAAACTTTCGCCTTTGTAGAAGCTACAGGCCAGGATTCTTCCGTTCTATTCAGTGTCCTCAATGCCACTATAGGTGCCCGATTGGGTTCTCAGGGATTCCGGGAGCAAGTTTCCAAACCTGATATGTTGGTTAGCTACAAGATTTTTTCTGACTCTATCCGTTATCGGGGATATGTCCAACCTGAGTTTGATTATTGGCTCAACAGGACCGGAATGACCTATCGCAACGATGAAGGGGAAATAGAGCGGGAACAAGAAAAAGACGAAACCTACAATCAGGTCAAGTATTCTCAGAATAATGGCATGTTGGTCATCTATGTGATAGATTCTAAAAAGGGAAATACAATTTGGCAAGGTTACACTGCAGCCAATTTTGATCTTGAATCTCCTAATTTCCAGTCAGACATCACCAGAGCAGCCTATCGGGTCATGAATGAATTCAAAATCATTAATAGGTTAATGGAATAATTCAATTTTAAATACTCAATTCGGGGAGCCTTTCCCCAGTTTTCCCAAGCTTGTCCCGTTGATTCGGGACATTTTTTTTGGTGTTTATTCCACAATAAAGCCGTTAAACCTGCGATTCAAGCTTCTGAGGCACTTTTTAACAACATCCAGCTTGAAGCACAATAAAATCCTATGAACTGGCGGCCTATTTGGATAGGATATGGAAATCAAGAAACCATAACAATGAAAAAATCACTTATTCTCGCAGGTGTCCTTGGACTAAGCCTTACTGTTTCCTGTGTATCGAAAAAGAAATACACTGAACTGGAAAGCAACCTTTTTAAGACACAATCTGAACTCGCCGCTACCAATCAGGAAAAAGCTGAGTTAGAAGAAAAAATGACCGCAATTGAGGCCCGTGTAGCTGAATACAACTCCAGAATTAATTCACTCAGGGAAACAAATGATCAACTGACGGAAACGAACAGCGGTATGCTAAGTATAGAGGGAGCAACCGTGATGTCAAAAAATTCCAAAACAAAAATGAAAGAGACCTTGACTAAGGTCGACCAGTCCAAATTGGCAGAGGCAAAAACACTAGAAGATTCTGTGAATTTGGCCGTTGAGTACAATTTGAAGAAAAACATTACTTCGCAAGGTGGCGGAGAAGAAGGTGATGTCACTATTGACATTGATAAGACCGTTGTGATGATTTCTGTGTCTGACAAACTGCTTTTTAACACCGGTAGCTATAGAATCAATTCTAAAGCAGAGCCACTTTTGCAGAAACTTGCTGAGGTAATTAATGCCGAGCCTAGCCTGCAGGTAATGATCGAAGGCCATACCGACCCAAGAACAATCTCCAACGGAGTTCTTGAGGATAACTGGGATCTTTCTGTAAAAAGAGCAACATCAATTGTACGTATGCTTCAATTGAAATATCAGGTAGCACCGGAAAAAATGATTGCAGCAGGCCGTGCTTCTTATGTGCCCGTTGTCGCCAATGACTCCAAAGAAAACATGGCACTTAATCGCAGAACACGCATTGTTTTAATCCCGGATTTGGACATGTTCTTTGCAATGCTTTAAAAAGATTAACTACCACAATTTTTCTATTCAAAAGGCAGGTTTTTTCAAACCTGCTTTTTTTTTATTCAATAATAAAAATTAAATTAGTTGAAATACTTTTTACTTTTTAATAACATTTTTTCCCATGACATTAACCCAAAAATACCTTGATGAGCTCACCTATGAGATCAACGGAGCAGCAATAGAAGTGCATAGAACTCTGGGGCCCGGATTGTTGGAAAAAGTCTACCGGAGTTGCCTGGCAAAAGAATTCGAACTTAGGTCAATACTTTTTCAAAGTGAATTCCTGATTCCCATCGAATATAAAGGCATTCAGGTAAATGCCGATTTGCGCTGTGATTTTGTGGTTGAAGATTTGATTTGCATTGAATTGAAGGCTGTTAAAGAACACTTACCAATTTTCGACGCCCAGTTATTGACTTATCTCAGGTTGTTGGACCTTCCAAAAGGAATACTTTACAATTTCTTCGTAACAAACCTTATCTCAGAGGGCACCAAAACCCTTGTTACACGACAATTCCAAGCCCTTCCGAAAGAGTAACACAGGTGCATTCCTTTTCTGGCTCTATACTTTATTAACACAAAGGATCATAGGAATCAAAGAGTTGGTTATCCAGCCAACCTATCCTCTTTGTTCTCTCTGTTTCTTTGTGTTTCTATTTTTAAACACAAAGGATCAATTGGATCAAAGATTAGGTAATCCGGCCAGCCGATTCACTTTGTTCTCTCTGTTCTTTGTGGTTCTATTGTTAAACACAAAGGATCCAAGGAATCAAAGAGTAGGTTATCCAGCCAACCGAACCCTTTTGCTCACTTTGTTTCTTT
>DATIAI010000513.1:0-5086 GCA_035458065.1 Algoriphagus sp.
GTTACCGCCAGTTTTGACCAGTTCAGAAAAGTACCTGTATGTACTTTCCCCGTCAAGAACAGAAATTGAGGTCTTAGATTTGGAAAATCTTAACTCAATCAAGAAAATGACATTAAACTCTCCTGTTTCCAGCTTTATGCGAGTTGGGTTTCAGACCAATTAATTTTTTAATACTATTTTTCAAAGAGCCCAGATTTGCAAAGTCTGGCCTCTTCTTTTTTTAAAGAAGCAAATCAAAAGATTAAGGTAATTCTCTATAATATTTCTTCTGTTTTCTCTCTCGTTTCTTGCTTCTCGGTTCTCGCATCTTGTGTCTTTAATCTTCTGACTAACGTCTTACTTTCCAAATCTCCAAATACAGCTCATTCAACAATTTTTCAGCCTGAATGTGAATCGGGCTTCCTGTTACGGTTGCCAGATTGATAGCCAGAAAAATGATAGTTTTTTGCTCCGGAAAATAGTAAAGCTGGCTACCTGCTCCCAATCCTCCCCCGCTGTGACCGATCGCTTCTTTTCCTCCCAGACTGGTGATATCCAAACCCAACCCGTACTGAGGATTTCCTTTGGAATCGTTTACCCAGGTTTTCATTTCAGCAAGTGATGTTTCAGAAATCAGTTTCCCGGTAATCAATCCTTCCAAAAACCGAATCCCATCTTCAGGGGTCGTAATGATTCCATCGTCCCCGACCATTTTTTTCACGTTCTGCTTTTGCAGGTAACTGGAATTTTCCACGATACCATTGCTATGACGGTCCCAATAGCCATCTACCAAAGTCTCTTTTTCCAAATAGTCAGGACTTTCGCGATAAAAAGTGTTTTCAAGTCCCAATTTTTCAAAGATATTTTCTCTGATAAATGCAGCGTGATCTCCAGTCAGATGATCCATCATCAATGCCAGTAAAACATAGCCGGAATTCCTGTAGGTATATTTGGTGCCGGGCTCGAAATCCAGATCTTTTTCCTGGATTAATTCCATGTAATCCATTGGCTCGAAAGGATAATCCGGATTCTGCAAAAGGACAGTGATGTATTCGGGCAGATAATTGTATTCCGGAATTCCCGAAGTATGGTTGAGAAGCATCCGAACAGTCATCTCATTGGATTGGGAAATCCAGGAAGCCAATTCGGAAGGTAAATACTTCGAAACTGGCTGATCAAGATCGATTTTGCCCTGATCTCTCAGTTGCAGAATACTTACTGCCAAATAGGTTTTGGAGATACTTTGGAGGTATTGAAGATGGCAAACTGTCATGGGAGTCATCTTCTCCAAACTTGAGAACCCCGCAGAGCCTGACCAGTATTCATCCGGCGTTTTGACTCCAGCTGCCATTCCGGGAATCCCCAGATTTACCAGCTGATCCATTTTCTCCTGAACTTTTTCAAAATGCCGGGCTGTGGCTTCAGAATTTGTAAATGAACAAGGTTCAGAATTTCCTTGAGCAACAGCCTGGATTGTAAAAATCAACCCAAGGACCACTACGAATACATTTTTGCTGATAGTCTTCATTTCACCAATGAGTTAAAGTGGGTTCGGGTGCCAAACTGAAAAATCGTTTCAGGCACAATTGGGATGTCCTGATTGTATCCTTTGAGGAAAACTGCCTGATAATTGACAAAAGGACTAGTGTACACGTCATCGGAATAATTATGAACCCCGAGCCCAATACCGATGGGGATGGCGAGCATGCCTTTGCCTTTTTTGCCGGCCGAAATCCATTCCCCGTCTTTTTGAAAAAAGGAATCCGTTGGTCTGAAGGCAACTTTGTATCCGATCCCTGCTTTGATTTCTCCAAAAACAGGGTTTCCCAAATAAGGTCTCCAAGCGGTTTGAGTCATCAGATAAATACCGTTTCCCATGACTTTGTTGCGGATCCAAAAAATGGAAAACTCCTGAATCCAGTCATGGTCTCCACTGTGACTGACTTCTGTACCAATGCCTATCCCCATGTTTTTGAAATTGCTTCCCATGTTTTTAAAGGGAAGTGAAAAGGATTGAAATTGAAGTGTAATGGTAACAGGAAAATTCCTGTAGTCTTTGGGGCTGGAATCCTGTGCCTTCAATATTTTAAAGGAAAAGATGGAAACCAGGAAAATGAGAAAAATCTGTTTTTTCATATCTCTCGTAACTGTTGGTTTGTGGGGCAATTTTACCTACAAAAGCCATCAGGGATTTGAAAACTCGGGTTTGATTCTCTGAACCGCACAAAAATCACCCCTGAAATGTCATCGGTTTGGCATAAACCAACTGCGAAATGAAGGGGCTTTGGCCCGGCTGATGCCCAATTCCAATTCGAAATTGTATTTGGAATCTACCTGAGCTTCCAATTTTCCATGGTCCAATTTCTTGAATCCAAGAAGGATTTGCCTATGAATGATGGACTGCCTATTCAATCTGAAAAAAACGTTTTCGGGAAGGTTCTTTTCCCAAAAATCTAAGCTCTCATCGAGAAAGTACTTCTTCCCAGCAAGGGAAAAAAGCAAAACATATTCCTCGTCAATCTTCAGGGCAGCTATTTCGGAGGTAGGTATAAGCAATTCCTGATTGCCGGTTTTCACCACTATGCCTTTAAATTCCGACTCAATATTGGGCTTTTGGGCTTGGATTTCCTGCAAGGTGTGGTAATAAAAAAGTCCGATGTAAATGCCATTGATGACCAAAAACCAAATCCCGATGATAAACACATCCATGGTATAAAACTCGGGAATCGCCGGACGGCCTTTGGCAATCCAACTCACCAATTCTGTGGTCAAAATGATAAAAGTCAAACCTGCAAAAGTGGTGATGGCCACCTGAATCAGGATTCTTTTGGTTGGATTTGATCCAAAGGGAAGAGCTTTATCCAGCCAAAATATGATCCTTCTGACTATCAGCCAGGCCAAATAACCCTGAGTCGTATCGATTGCAAAAGTTAAAGCCAAAAACCCGTTCCATTGAATATTGGAATAAGTCAGGTAATAATTGAAGGCACTGATCAATGGAATCAGCAGTAGGAATATCAGGACATCCGGCCTGTACTTTTTGGAAACAGAAAAGTCAGAATTCAGTCCCATGGAGTTTTAGCCTTTTTGGATTTCCTCTCCAAAAATCTCCTTTACAACCCATCCTTTGCCCCATTCCTCCATTTCTTTTTCGGTCCAGAGTTCCGGGAAAAAGATCACTTTTTGGAAACGGGGAGGAAGGTATTTTTGCCAGTTGGTACCACCGGTGGCAGCGATATCATGGGGATCTCTTTGCAAATAACGCACTGCAGATTTGAAATGAGCCAAAGGCCAGAACACGTTGGCTTTCAGATCAAAACTCTTCATCAGCTCTTTTAATTCTTCGGAAGGATTTTCCAGTTCCATGAACTTCTGCCAGAGATTTTTTCGGCGATAGGATTCAATGAGTTCGATGAGTTTTTTTCCATACTTCTCCTCAAAATTCTTAAGAGTCAAGGTTTTCTCTCCGGTTGCCAACTCGATCGCCCCTTGCTGCCAATACAGGTTTTCAAAAAGGTCATCTCCAGGACTGTGATAGTCAAATTCAACTCTTTTGCTGATCGTAATCAAGTGAAATGCATCGGTCGCCATCAATTCTATCTCGCGGAATTGAGCACTCTGAAAACCGGAAGATGGCAGAAGAGACATTCTGAACTTGAGGAATTGCTCCTTTTCCATGCCTTTCCACATCATTGCAAATGAACTGATCAGGTGATCGAAATACATCAAAATCCGCTCTAGCCTTGCCTTGAAAAAAGTCTCCGAAAGGGGATTTTCATCTGCAATCTGCTCCATCTCAGAAATGATCAACTTGAAATACAACTCTGTGATCTGATGGTAAATGATAAAGATCTTCTCGTCCTTGAAACTTGTCTTGGGCTGTTGCAGGGAAAGCAGTACATCGAGATTGATATAATCCCAATAAGTCAGGTAATCAGCGAAAAGAAGTCCTTCAAGATAAGAAAGCAAATCCTGGCCTGAGGCTCTGAATTTCTCTTCCAACTGATGGATTTTCTCCAGGATTTTTGGATCAAACTGCGATTCGTGCATGGGGATTTTTTAGTCAAAAAGGTAGTTTTTTCAGCGCCTTTCTCCTTAATTTCGGGTCAACCGTTGCATTACCTTGCGGCAAAAATGACTGATTCCCAAAAATAAACCAAATATATCATGGAGGCTGTTGAAATCCAGAAATCCCTCAAGCAGGATCTTTTCGAAGGGGTTGATTTTCTAGATCTGGACGATTTGCTCACGGAAGAGCAGAAACTGATACGATCATCTATCCGGGATTTTGTAAAAAAAGAAATCTCTCCTTACATCGAAGATTGGGCTCAAAAGGCACATTTCCCTTACGAAATCGTCAAAAAATTCGGAGATGTGGGAGCATTTGGCCCACAGCTTCCAGTGGAATATGGATGTGGAGGCTTGGATTATATTTCTTACGGCCTGATCATGCAGGAGATTGAGCGGGGTGATTCCGGCATGAGATCAACTGCATCAGTACAAGGTTCGCTGGTGATGTACCCGATTTATAAATTCGGAACTGAAGAGCAACGAAAAAAATACTTGCCAAAACTGGCTTCTGGAGAATATCTCGGTTGCTTCGGTCTGACAGAACCGGATCACGGTTCCAACCCTAGCGGCATGGTTACCAACTTCAAAGACATGGGCGACCACTACCTGCTCAACGGTGCCAAGATGTGGATCTCCAACTCTCCAAAGGCAGACATCGCAGTTGTTTGGGCAAAAAATGAAGAAGGCAGAATCCATGGATTGATCGTCGAGCGAGGCATGGAAGGATTTTCTACACCGGAAACCCACGGCAAATGGTCTCTTCGGGCATCCTGTACCGGAGAGTTGGTTTTTGACAATGTGAAAGTGCCAAAGGAAAACCTGCTTCCAGGAAAATCAGGCCTTGGAGCACCAATGATGTGCCTGGATTCGGCAAGATTTGGAATCGCCTGGGGTGCGATCGGAGCGGCAATGGACTGCTACGAATCAGCCAGAAAATATGCTGCTGAGCGGATCCAGTTTGGAAAGCCAATCGGTGGATTTCAATTGACTCAAAAGAAACTTTCCGAAATGTTGACTGAGATTACCAAAGCACAAC
>DATIAI010000514.1:0-2378 GCA_035458065.1 Algoriphagus sp.
ACAATCACTTTTGAAAACGCTAACCTGCTTTGTAATGCAGCTTACAATGGCAAAACTGATTCAGTAAGATGGCTTTTGTACAAAGGGGAAAATCCCAATTTCAGTTTTACCGAAACGGGAGAAAACGCCCTGCATTACACAATTAGCAAGACAAGTGAGATGGCTGAAAGAGAGGAAATTGTTAAAATTCTAATTGCATCAGGTACAGACGTCAACAAAAAAACAATGCCTGGCAAGCCGACACTCTGTTTTATGCGGGATGCTTACCTCAAAGGCGAAACACCGCTACACAGGGCTGCTGCTTATGGCAGTCTGGCCATCGTAAGGATGTTGGTAGATGCAGGTGCCGATAAATCAATGAAAGATGCAAACGGAGATACGCCTATTTCTTGGGGAAGCTGGCACTTGAGAGATTCTGATGTGTTGCGCCTGTTGATCTACCCAGGTGTGGCCGGAATTCATTAATTCAAAACTTGATTGGAATTAGAGAAAGCCCATGAAATCACAATTGCAATCACCCGGCGATCTCATTTGAAACAATTGGTGCTGTAAATAACAGGACCTAAATTAGAGCCTTCAAAATATCTGACTTTTGTAGAGACCTTTGGCATCCCAAGTAAAAATCTCAAATGGCGGATAATTTTGACGATTCAGGACTGATTTAAAACCCTATGAAACTAGAGGAAATTCAAGCTATTTGCCGACAATTGCCAGGTGTAACTGAAGATATCAAATGGGAGCATGATTTGGTCTTCTCTGTCGGAGGAAAAATGTTCTGCGTGGTGGGTCTCGACCAATCTCCGACGAGCGCATCCTTCAAAGTCAGGGATGAAGAATTTGATGAAATTTGTGATTGGCCAGGCTTCAAACCCGCACCTTATGTGGCCAAATACAAGTGGGTTTGGATTGAAGATATCAACAAAATGAAAAAATCGGATTGGGAAAAATTCCTAATTAAATCGCATGAGTTGGTGAAAAGCAAGCTTTCATTAAAACTAAGGAAGCAATTGGGACTAGACTGATTTCAATTCACCAACAATTCCAGGCAAATTCTTGGTTAATGAGTACTCACCACTTTATTATACAAAGACTTATAAGATCTAGGGTACTTACACTCTATTCTGATTTTTACCAAATCCATCCTACATCTACTTAAACTACTTACCAACTTCTTAGAAAAACGGGGACTATTTTTGAATTTTTACTTAGAAAATCTAGAGTAGATTTGGAAATGTAATTTCGTAATACGTATATTTACTTACTTTTAATTCAAATTACGTAGCTATGGAACGGATAATCTTGGTCGGAAATGGAATGGTGGGATACAAGTTTTGCGAAAAATTGATCGCCCACCCCAATCGCAATCAGTATGACCTTCTGGTTTTTGGAGAAGAAATCAGACCTGCCTATGACCGCGTTCACCTGAGCGAATATTTCAGTCTGGAGTCCCCGGATGACCTATTGTTGGCACCCTTAAACTGGTACCAGGAAAACAATATCACACTCAGAACTTCCGAACTGATCTCTTGGATTGACACTGAAAACAAAAAGGTTTTCACCCATAAAAACGAATCCTTTGATTACGATTACCTGGTTTTGGCGACAGGCTCCTCCCCTTTTATCCCACCGATCAAAGGAGTCGAGAAAGAAGGAATCTTTATCTACCGGACCATAGAGGATCTGGAAGCCATTCAGGATTACTCTGACAAACTCAAAGCAAAAGGCCAGTTTCAATTGGCAGTTTTGGGTGGTGGACTTCTTGGATTGGAAGCAGCAAACGCCAGCAAGGAGTTGGGCATGACCACTCACGTGATCGAATTTGCTCCCAAATTGATGCCGAGACAATTGGATCAAAGTGGAAGCGATCTCCTCCAATCCAAGATCGAAAGTTTGGGAATCAAAATCCACCTAGGAAAAAACTCCAAAGAAATCATCGGAGAAAATCAGATCGAAAAGATCGATTTCACCGACGGCACTTCCCTTCCGATAGACATGATCATTATTTCAGCGGGTATTCGCCCAAGAGATGAGGTAGCCAAAAACTCCGGAATTGCTGTTGGTGAACGTGGCGGTATCATCGTCAATAACAAAATGGAAACTTCTGTGCCGGGCATTTACGCCATCGGCGAAGTGGCCCTTTACAATCAAAACATCTACGGGCTCGTAGCTCCAGGCTATGAAATGGCCGGAGTCGCATTGGATCAAATCCTCGGCGGAACCAAACTCATGAGCCCTTCCATCGACATGTCCACTCAGCTTAAGCTGGTTGGTACTGAGGTGGCTTCATTTGGCGATCCATTCCTCGAAGGCGAAGAGGCAATCGCCATTCGCTACGAAAACAAGCAACGCGGGATTTACAAAAGAATCAATATCAGCAA
>DATIAI010000515.1:0-10957 GCA_035458065.1 Algoriphagus sp.
GCACCGCATTTATTTGGCTTAAGCAAAGCATTGCTGCAGTTGGAAAAATGGCCCTGACCAACTATTTCATGCACTCCGTGATCTGCATTTTTGTCTTTACCGGGGTAGGGTTTGGCCTTTTTGGAAAGTTGCAGCGGTACGAACTGCTTTATGTAGTTTTTGCCACGTGGATATTTCAACTGATCCTGAGCCCGATTTGGCTAAAATATTATGAGTACGGGCCCTTGGAGTGGATTTGGAGAAATCTCAGCTATCAAAAAGTTTACCCTTTTCGAAAATCCTCCAAACCATAAAGTGAGTCACATTCCCTTAAAAATTTAACCACTTTACCTTTTAAACCTCAAAACAAGTGCACAGAGGATTGAGGGAACTAGATGCTGCAAAAAAAGCGGCGGCGGATTCGACCGAAACCAATTAAAAGGAACGGCTGGACTGAAAATCTGGCCTTTTTTATTGACAATCAGCAGAAAGTGGATGAACGGTTAGGAATTGTTTATCTATTCACTCAGATTGAAACAATAGAATTGACTTTAACTCTGAACTTTAAAAAATCCAAAATCCAGCTTGTCGCAAGCATTAGAATTAGGGATGCCCCTATCGCCCCGAAAGTCTTCGGAGGATGGCCTTTAAAATCAAAATGAAATCATATGAAAAACAACCGACGTGATTTTTTACAAAAAATCGGAATTGGAACCGCAGGAATTGCCGCGGCGCCATTTGCTGTGAATGCAAATCCTCTTCCCAAGCAAACTGCAGAAGTAGATGACGAGCAATTCTTGAAAATTGGAGATGATATCGCAGTAGCTGAAACAGGCTTTGGAAAGATTCGCGGCTATCAACTGAATGGGGTTTACACCTTTTTGGGCGTGCCTTATGGGGCTGATACCTCAGGAAAAAACCGCTTCATGCCTCCTCAAAAACCTGAAAAATGGGAGGGAATCAAGGATACCATTTGGTGGGGAAATACAGCACCACAAATCATGGATCGCCGCTATGCCAATGTCCATGCTTCTTTTGCAGATCACTGGAACTATGACGATGTCAGCGAAGACTGTCTCAAACTGAATGTCTGGACCAACGGGTTGGCTGACGGCAAGAAACGACCAGTGATGGTTTGGCTTCATGGAGGGGGATTTACTAATGGAAACGCAATCGAACAGGATGGCTACCACGGTGAGAATTTTGCCAAAAAAGGGGACGTGGTATTTGTGTCCATCAACCATCGATTGGGGCCGATCGGCTTTACTGATCTTTCGGGAGTGGGAGGGGAGAAATATGCTGCTTCAGGCAATGCCAGCCAATTGGATATCATCGCTTCCTTGCACTGGGTGAGAGATAATATTGCCAACTTCGGTGGAGATCCCGGCAATGTCACCATCATGGGGCAATCCGGCGGTGGTGCCAAAGTCACATGCACCATGGCGATGCCTGCGGCAAAAGGAATTGTCCATAAAGGAGTCGCACTCAGCGGAAGCATGCTCAAAGCCAATGATCAAGCCTACAGCCAAAAGCTTGGACAATATGTCGTTGAAGCTGCTGGATTGACTCCTGCTGAGGTGGATAAACTTCAGGAAATCCCCTGGAGAGAGTACATCGACATCGCCAATAAGGCCATGGATCGGATGAGAAAAGAATTTCCCCAGCCGGGATTCAGAGGGGGATTTGGACCAGTCGCCGATGGTGTGAACGTACCGAAAGGTGAATTTTTCTCCGATCCAAGTAGCCATGAATCCGAAATGCCGCTGATGATCTGTACCACTTTCCATGAATGGGGTGTAACCCGAACCAATCCAAAACTTGAGTCTGCGGGAGAGGCAGAAATCATCGAGGCGTTGAAACCGCGATTTGGTGATAAAGCAGGAGATGTGTTTAAAGCCTACGCTGCCAACTTCCCCGGCAAGAAACCTGCGGAAATCATGACTTTGGCCGCCTCCAACCGCCAAAATGCGGTCGCTTGCGGAAATGCCAAGGCAAAGCAAAAAGCTCCAGTCTATATGGCTTGGTTTGGCTGGGAACCGAATCTTTACAATGGCAGAATGCGGGCATTCCATTGCATAGACATCTGCTTCTGGTATGACAACACCGACAGAATGTACACCCACACCGGCGGTGGAAAACGTCCGAGACTCCTATCAGAGAAAATGTCAGCTTCACTTTTGGCCTTTATGAAAACCGGAAACCCAAATGCAGGAACTCTACCAAACTGGCCCAAATTCACTGCTCAAAACGGGGAAACGATGGTTTTGAATGATACGAGTGAGGTGAAAAATGACCCGGACCGTGCTGCTAGAATGGCTCTGCCAACTCCCTAAATTCCCAATTCTGCAACTATTGAAGGCTTGGATATCTCAAAAAGATTCTGCTTTTTGACTATCCAAGCTTTTAGTTTATGTGCTATGATAAAGAAAAAATGGGGCTTGATGGTTTTGCTGGGGATTCTGGTAGGAGTATTCGGATACTGGACAGCTGACTTTTCTGAGAAGGGGGCTTTCTCAGAAGCCATTTATTCCATTCTTGGCCCTGGAGCTTTTGCAGCTTCTTTTCTTTCAACCTGGCTCAAGAAAAAAGACCCAGGGTTCAATGCCCTAATGATCATCTTGGGAATCTTGGTAGGAATGTTGTCCAGAATATTTTCTGACATGATTTCGGACCCTAGTTCCCATGGTCTCATTCCCTACGAATTGATGTTGGGAATGGTCATCGTGTTTCCAGCATCTTTTTTGGGATCCTTTTTGGTATGGGGGATTTTCCAGGTTAGCGGAAAAAATTGAGGAAATCCTGAGGCTTTCGGTTAAATTGACCAGAACTTTTTTCACCTGAATTAACGAATCAAGCCCATTTGCAGCCATGTTATTTCCTTTAAAATCAGACCCTTCCCAGCTATTTGTAAAAGACTTATTATTGGTGATCTGTTTTTCGGTTTTTGGCATTTTGCAGGTTATTCCTTTCAAAAACCTAAAGGTGCCCTGAGCAAAAACTGACCTATTTCGATTTGTTTGCCTTTCTTCCAAAAAGCTTAATCTTTTAAAACTGATTTAATTTCTCAATTCTCATAAATTACGAACCTGTAAAATCTACTGCTATGACCGACTTCAGAAATTTTAAAGTTCCCTACGAACTTGCTCCCGAATACTCCAAGTCTGTGGCTTACTTCTCTATGGAATTTGCGATCCACCAGCCATTGAAAATCTATAGCGGTGGACTTGGCTTTCTCTCAGGTTCTCATTTGCGCAGCGCATACGAGCTGAAGCAAAACCTTATCGGCGTTGGGATTCTTTGGAAATACGGATACTATGACCAAGGCCGAAACCAAGACCAAACCCTGAAACCCGAGTGGTATGAAAAAACCTACAGCTTCCTCGTGGACACAGGAATTAAATTCCAGGTGCCGGTCCACAACCAACCGGTTTGGGTCAAAGCTTGGTACTTGCCACCGGACACTTTCAAAAGTGCTCCGCTTTTCCTGCTGAGTACAGACCTTCCCGAAAATGACTATCTCAGCCAAACCATTACTCACCGATTGTATGACGCTGACACAGCTGCAAAAATCGCACAAATGATGATTTTGGGAATTGGCGGTGCTATGCTGATCGATGAGCTTAACTTCAGTCCGGAGATCTATCACCTAAACGAGGCACATGCCGGAAGCAGCATTTATTATATGATGAAGAAGTTTGGAAGCAAAGAGGAAGTCAAAAAACGGCTCGTTTTTACAACCCATACTCCTGAAGAAGCCGGCAATGAAAAACACGACTACTTTCTTCTCGATAAGATGAGCTTTTTCTACGGCCACTCCATTTCCGAAGTACAAAAATTGACCGGAATGGAGGGAACTGTTTTCAACCACACTTTGGCCGCATTGCGCTTTGCCCGTGAGGCAAACGGGGTAAGCAAACTTCACGGAGAGGTAAGCCGCAGAATGTGGGGAGGACACTCTGATATTCCGGAGATCCAATCCATCACCAATGCCCAAAATTGGAGATATTGGGCAGATAAGCAGCTTTATCGCTTCATGGAAGAGGCAGACAATGAAGCCTTCGACGATAGAAAGCGGTTCTTGAAAAAAAGGGCCTTTGAAATTGTCGCTGACCAGACTGGCAAATTGCTCGATCCCGATGTATTGACTATAGTTTGGGCCAGGAGATTCGCTGCATACAAGAGACCTGATCTCATTACCCAGGATTTGCGAAAGTTTGAGGAACTCATCAACAGTACTGCCCATCCGATTCAGATCATTTGGGCAGGTAAGCCATATCCGATGGATTATGGTGCCATCAGCGTGTTCAATTCCTTAGTCCACTTGAGCAAGCGCTACAAAAATGTAGCAGTCTGTGTAGATTATGAATTGAGCTTGAGCAAAAGACTAAAGCAGGCATCCGACCTTTGGCTCAATAATCCGAGAGTGCCTCGGGAGGCCTCCGGCACCAGCGGTATGAGTGCATCGATGAACGGTTCGGTCAACTTCAGCACTTTTGACGGCTGGATTTGCGAGTTTGCCAAGCATGGGGAAAATTGCTTTATCGTGCCTCAAGCGGACTATCACAAGCTGAGCATTCAGGATCAGGATGAACATGATTTGAATCATCTCTATGAAATTCTGAAAAATGAAATTTTGCCTATCTACTACAGCAACAAGCGCAAGTGGAGAGATATCGTCCAAGCGGGGATGCACGATGTGCGCTATGAATTCGAAAGTAACCGGATGGCCAAAGAATATTATGAATTAATGTATCATTAATCTGGAGTAATAATTAAAAAACCCCGACAGGATGAATCTATCGGGGTTTTTTGTTTCTAGAAACCAAATAATTTGAATTCTCTTTTTATCCAATTCCCAGCGACTTTCGTCATTTGGGATTCGATCATTATTATTTGATTTTGTAGACTTTGCCTTCTGTCTTGCTCATGATGTAGACGTCCTTTTCTGCATCAATCCCAAATTTCAAATCCACCCGGTCATGGTTGACCAAGGCTTTCATTGAAATTTCCTTTCCTTCAAAGGTTACTCCCCAGCTTTTCACAGTTGGGGTGGGGGTTTCATTGAGATCTGCAAAAAACAATCTGCCTGAGGGCACATCTCCAAAAACAAATTTCCCTTTGAGCTGACCTTCAGAAACCATATATCCACCGATAATGGCAACCGTCTCATCGTGTTCCAATTGGATCAAGGGATAGGTAATCTCAAATTTTTCGTCATCAGCAGGAAGGGGATATAGTGTGCGAAAACTTCCAAAAGGATTGATCATAAATTTGCCCTCTCGAATCGGCCAGCCATAGAATTTGCCAAGATCTATTCGATTGATCTCTTCGATACTGTGCTGTCCGATGTCGGTGGCGAAAAGTTGACCTTTTTCATCCCAAAAAACACGGTTTGGATTTCGGAACCCATAGGCAATGATTTCCCCAGCCTTTCCCGGTTGTCCAGCAAATGGATTGATTTTGGGTATTCCATATTTACCGTTTTTGCCGTCTTTCCCGGCAGGGTCAATTCTCAAAATACTGCTGTAAACTCCCGCTCCTTGGTGGTTGGAAATGTCAGCAAACCGCATTTCGGCAGTTCCTCCATCTCCGTAGCCGATATAGAGTAATCCATAATCCGGATCTCCTTTTTTGGAGTGTGGGTTGAAGGTTAGTTCCTGCATGCCATGGGCTTGGGAAGCATTGTCAATCCGGAGCATTTCTCGATCTGTGCCTTTGAAAGTTTTTGCTTTCGGATCCTCCGCTTTCCATTCGGTCACTATCCATTGCATAAACACACTCAAACTATCCGTGTATCCAAAATCCGAAGGCTTAGTTCCTCCCGGTTCGGTGTGGGCAGTATAGAACAACCCGTTTGTTTCAAAATCAGGATGAAAAGCAAAGCTTCCCACCCCAGTAGCCCAACCCGGCTTACTCACCATATCCGGGCGCAGATCTTTCAAGTTTAAATATAAAAGCGGTTTTTGATCGACAATCTCATACAGGCCAATTCGCTGGTCATTAATCATTAGCCTTTTTGAGCCTGGAATGGGCTCCATTTTGGTCATTTTGGCCAAAGGTGGCACAGAGTCGGAGGCAGGCAGCTGGGTAAATAATTCCAATTCCAGTCGAATTCCCGAATCCTGCACTTTTTCCGGGATCAAATTGGAAGTGGTATCACCGACAATCTGTAAGGGAATAGTTTGGAAAGTGTGCAAATAGGTAATGACATCCTCGATATCCTGATCAGACAACTGAGAAAAACCAGGCATTTGACTTTTGTATTTTTCCAAAAGTGCCAGGGCTCTTGGATCCTTGGCTTCAATCGCAAGGGCAGGGTTTTTAATAAATTGTCTGATCCAATCTGTTTCTACAGTTCGGGTGATGCCACTGAGGTTGGGGCCAATTGCGTCTTCGTTGAAATTGTGACAAGTAGAGCAATGCTGTTCAAAAAGAGCTTTGCCTTTGGTGATTTGTTCCGTAGCGCTGGAAATCTCCGTTCCAAATTCCTGTTTTTCAGGAGTGCAGGAAACAACAAAAAAGCTGGTGGCAAGGGAAAGAAACAGGTTATTTTTCATGTGTTTTAAAGGTGTTTTTCATTGGACACATGGAATCTCGCAAGCCGATAATCACCCCTCAGTGTGTCGCTTGCGACATGCTCGATTTCATCGGTGCTAAATTGGGATTTTCCGCTCCGCAGAAAAACTATAGACCAAAATCTTTCAATTTTTTTCCGAAATCCATTTCAGCCCTGAAAACTAAAGCCTGGAATGACGATTGTCATGAATTTAGGATTTGCCAGTTACTAACTTTCTTTTTTAGAATTTACAAATCCAAGAAATGGTCATGATGCAACTTTCTGGTATCGACTTTATCACTCCCGGAGTTATAGGAACCTTACTTTTCATTATCCTGATCATGGCTTTTATTTCGGGATTTCAAATCCGAAAATGGAAACTGAGAAACAACCCTCTGAAAATGATGGAGGAATTGGGTTCGATCAGTTCCACGTTGTTGGGTTTGCTGGCTTTGATCCTCGCTTTCACTTTTAGTATGGCAAATTCCCGGTTTGACACTCGAAGGGAACTGGCAGTCCAAGAAGCCAATGCCATAGGCACAGTGCTTTTGAGAACTGAGTTTTTCCCAGATTCCATCCATTCCGTGCTGAAAAACTCCCTGAATAATTATTTGGAAGAGCGGATTACCATCATTGAGGCGGGGACAGATGTGGAAAAAATGATAATACACCTTAACAGGTCTGATTCAATTGGAAAATCACTCTGGAATCAGGTCACTGAATTTTCAAAATCAGACCCAAATCTGGTGAAGACTTCAGAAATAGTGCCGGCGCTCAATGAAATGATCGATTTGAGTACGTCTCGTCTGGCAGCAGGGGAGGCTAATATTCCTCCGTCGATTCAGTGGTTTCTGATCACTTTATGCATTTGCTCGACTTTCCTTCTGGGATATGAGCGGAAAGATGATTTTGACTGGATCCTTGTAGTAGGCTTTTCACTCATGCTTTCCATTACTGTCTTTTCCATTATTGATCTGGATCGCCCTCGATCTGGATTGGTGACTATGGATGAGGCAAATTCGAAAATCATACAGCTTAGGAGCGCATTTGATAAATAATCTCCTCAGATGGAAAACGTCACTAAGTCAACTTTATCCTGAATTCGAAATAAATAACTAATACAGATTTGAGTTTCACACCTTCTCCACTTCCGAAACAAACACACCTAGCAACCAATGAAACCATTAAAGTTATTTCTCCTGATCCTATTTGCGGGAATTGGTCATTTGGCCAAAGCTCAGCAAACTCCCACCATGCCTGATACGGCAAAAATGGCCTACAACCAGATTTCCCAAGGCTTGGATCTGTTTGTCTATCCCTCCAAAGGGCAAAGCAAATCCCAACAAAAAAAGGATGAGTTCGAATGCTACAATTGGGCAATAGAGCAATCTGGCATAGACCCCCTCAACTTGCCAAAAATTGAGGCGGCTCCGGTTCAATCCGGTCCAACAGGCAGGGGAGTTGGTGGTGCAGCCAGAGGAGCCGCCGCCGGTGCCGCGATCGGCGCCATAACCGGTGATGCCGGGGAAGGAGCCGCAGTGGGAGCCATTGTGGGTGGCATGTCCGGACGAAGAGCCGGGAAAGCCCAGCAAGCTCAGGCCAATCAACAGGCCCAGGCCAATGTCACTGCCCAGGAACAAAAGATGAAAGATGACTTCAAAAAAGCATTCTCAGTCTGTATCGAAGGTAAAGGCTATACCATCAAATAATCCTAAACTCACAAGAACTATGAAATCGATACAAAAACTCGTTCTATTCGCAGGATTGGGATGGATTCTTTTTTCCTGCTCACCAGCCAGCGAAAATACCAAAGCAGAAGACCTAAACGTCGTGAAAAACTATGTTAAGGCTGTGGAGTCTCTGGACTTTGATGCCATGACAAATTATCTGGATGAAAGTTACCTTGGACTCGGACCTTCCTACGGTGATTCGATCAACAAGGCTGATGCGGTAGAAAGCTGGAAATTCAACGCAGAAAACCTTTACAAAGGAATAGAGCACACAAAAGCTCAATTTGCTTTTGTTACAATTCCTGAAGGACATGCCAAAGGGGATTGGATCGCCACTTGGTCAGAGCTTAAAATCACTTACAAGAACGAACAGTCCGTGATGATCTGGGCCAATAGCAACTATCAGGTGAGCAACGGAAAAATTGTAAAAAGTATCACCTTCTACAATGAAGCTGATGCGCTCAGACAATTGGGTTATGAATTTTGGCCCATAGAGGAGTAACTTCCCATTATTGCCCTTTTTTTCGAGGCCGGAAAATGAAAAATCCGGCCTTTATCGTACCCAAGAAGTGCCAAAGACAAAGTAATAAGCCCATTGTTCCGGCCCTCGGGCCACATCCATTCCCATTCTGAGATTAAGTTTTCTGGCAATCAGATATCTGCCTCCAGCGCCTCCGGAGGCTTTCCAAGAGGCGTCACCCCAGGAATCACTGTCCATTACAGCCTTTCCCGCACCGGCAAATCCGATCAAACTAAATCTGGATGTAAAATCCCATCTCCATTCAGTCTCTCCCAATGCAATGGTATTTCCCTGATAACGCGCAACAGGGATTCCTCTCATTGTAATATAGGGAAGCAAGTAGAAAGGAGCATCTCCCCAGAGGTTTTGATATTCTGCACGAAAACCTGAAATCAGGCTATGTGAAATAGGGATCCACCAATGTACCGCGGTATTGACCGAACTGTAGGAATAATCACTTCCCAACCATTCTGCAGAAGTGGAAAATAGGGTGTTCCAGCGCAAGCCCTTGTCAGGAGTAAATATGTTGTCCCGGCTATCATATTCCAAAAGAATTCCCGGCCGGCTGACAGTCCCATTCACATCTTTGGGTTCGTGGTAATCATAATTTGTACGGGCCAATTCTGTCTTCAAAAACAAATAATTCAGACCGGCATACCAGTCACTTCTCCCGAACTGCTTGATCAGCTGTCCCATAACTGGGAAAGTCCGAATATTGAACTCAAACTGCCTTTCACCGATATTTTCAAATTCCCTGAAAAACTCAAGGTTTACATCCGCATAGCCTGTAAATATCCGGTAGTTGGATCTCCACTTCTTAATTACCCCTCCGGCACCGGCCCCAAGGACCCAAGTTCCATTGACAGTCATTGCACCACCGGCAGCATAGATATTGGGCTTGGCCCGAGTTATAATCTCTTTGCCATCCACTGTATCACGATAGGGTGTATTGGGATCCACAAAAACTCCAAAGAGCGCTCCCCCAAAACCCCCCAAGGCAGGCTCTGTGATAATCGAAGGGATTGGGATAAAACCATTTGCAGTCAAAACCCAATCGCTCAGATCAAATTTTTGATCCAGAGAGTCTTTGAAAGACACTTTTTGCTTTTGGGCAAATGCAAATACCGAGTAAAGAGAGAATGCAAAAAAGAGTAGGGCTTTTCTCATCAGAAAAATCAGTAGCTAAATGATATTCCAATCTATGAAGTGGACTGATTTCAGCAAATGATTTTCGGCAGGGTAAAAGAAAAAACCTCCGGTTTTGAATATTACCGGAGGCTTAAGTATCCAATGTATCTCAAACTTAAAATGGGTATTTACCCTGCGCAATCATATAATCGGCTATTTGTCTTCTCAGCTCTTTAGTGTTGACAAGGTCAGCTTTTGTAAATCGCTTCAAGCCCATCAGCATCACTTTTTGTTCATCGCCTTTCGTAAACGAAGCAATCGCTTCCTTGGCTGCTGCGTTGATTTTATCAACTGCTCCGGCAAGGTAGACTTGCGTCATGGCAATTTGATGAGAACAAGCGTCCTCCCCTTTTATGCTTACCAATTTCTCCGTGCGAAGGATAGCTGACTCAGCCGCGTAGATCTCAATCATCACATCGGCAAGATTCATCATCACCTCCTGCTCATCTTCGATTCGGTCCTGAAGGGCCATTGCGGCTTTGCCACCTACCATCAGGAAGACTTTCTTGAGTTTTTTCAAAACGTCTTTTTCTGCCGCGAAAAGTTCAGATGCATCTATGGTATCAAAAGAAGGAACGGAGGTGAGTTCGGCAGAGACCGCCATTGCAGGTTCAAAGAGGTTCACTTCGCCTTTCATTGCCCGCTTCAAAAGCATTCCGACCATCAGCATTCGGTTGATCTCATTGGTCCCTTCGTAAATCCTGGAAATCCGTGCATCGCGGTAAGCCCTCTCCATCGGAGCTTCGGCAGAATATCCCATACCTCCAAATATCTGAACACCCTGATCCACCACATAGTCCAAGACTTCGGACCCATGGATTTTGGCAATGGCACATTCAATTGCAAAGGCTTCAACCCCCTTAAGTTTGGCTTCCGTTTCATTCATCCCTTCGGCAATCAAGGCGTTGATTCGGTCTTCGATATCCTGACCTGCACGGTAACAAAGCGATTCAGAAACATAGGTTCGAGTTGCCATTTCTGCCA
>DATIAI010000516.1:0-2946 GCA_035458065.1 Algoriphagus sp.
CATTACGAGCTGAGTCAGGTTTTGGTACATGAAATGACCTCCAGAGTAAGGGAATATACAGGGTTTCAAAAGCAAACTGAGAAAATGGCTGCCTTGGGTAAACTATCCGCGGGGCTAGCCCATGAATTAAACAACCCTGCATCTGCCATTGTCAGGAGCGCAAAAGAATTAAAAAAACACCTGAGTCTCGAACCGGAGAAATTTAAGAAAGTCATAAAACTTGAAATGTCCGAAGAGTTAATCGACAAGGTGAATGATTTATTGTTTGAAAAAATAGCCAACAATTCAGGTTCTAAAAGCCTGTTGGAAAAAAAGTCCTTAGAAGACGATCTAAGTTTTTTGCTGGAGGATTTACAAGTTGAAAATGCCTTGGAATTAGCAGAAAACCTTGCCGAGTTTGGTTTTGGGGAATCAGAAATTGATGAAATAGCAAATCAAGTCAGGAAGGAGGACATCGCCCCCATACTGAATTGGATCTGTGACAAACTAATGCTTGAAAAAATGGTAAATGACATTCAGGAGTCTTCTGAGAGAATTTCAAATTTGGTAAAGTCAGTAAAAAACTATACCCACATGGACCAGACTCAGGAGCTCATCAAAGCTGATATCCATGAAGGCATCTTAAATACCTTGAACATTTTGAACCATAAAATCAAAAATTCCAATACTCAAATCCAACTTAATTTTGAAAAAGACCTTCCCCCCATCCCTTTATTTATAAGTGAAATTAACCAGGTTTGGACGAATCTCTTGGATAACGCCATTGATGCTGTGGCAGAAGTAGAGGATCCAAAAATCATTATCCAAACCCGTAAACTGGACAAACAAATCCAAGTCTGTATTATAGATAATGGCACAGGTATTCCTATCGAAATTGCATCCCGCATTTGGGATCCATTTTTTACAACCAAGGAAATGGGTAAAGGAACTGGACTTGGGCTGGAACTGGTGAAAAATATTGCCGAAAAACATCATGGGAGCATTAAAATGAAATCTCAACCCGGAAATACAACTTTTGAATTATCCTTACCAATAAATTAAACCATGGCTTTACCCATCATATTTTCAATAGATGATGATCCACAGGTATTGCGGGCCATATCCCGTGATCTCAAAAACAATTTTCGCCGGGATTATCGCATATTAAGTACTACCTCAGCACAAGAAGCTTTAGAGAGTTTGGCAGAGTTAAGAAATTCAGGTGAAAACATCGCACTCTTCCTCTCCGACAACAGAATGCCGGAAATGCAAGGAGTTGATTTCCTGGAAAAAGCAAAGGAGATATTTCCCCAGGCCAAGCGGGTGCTTTTAACAGCTTATTCAGATACGGAGGCTGCCATTAAAGCTATAAATGAGGTTCAATTAGATTATTATCTCCTTAAACCCTGGGATCCACCAGAAGAAAAACTCTACCCAATCCTGACTGATTTACTGGAAGACTGGCAAGAAAATGTCGTACCCGACTATAAAGGCATCAAAATCATTGGTTATCAATTTTCACCCAAATCCCACCATCTCAAGGATTTTCTCTCTGGTAATCTGTTTCCCTTTAAATGGCTGGATTTTCAAACCAGTGAAGAGGCGAAAGCTATTTTGGCACTGAATAAAATTGAAGAAAACCAATTGCCGGTAGTATTTCTTGAAAACGGTGAATTTCTGATCCAACCCAGCACCGAAGAACTAGGTGCTTCAATTGGCTTGAAAACGAAAGCATCATCAGAATTGTATGACACGGTCATTATAGGAGCTGGGCCATCCGGATTGGCGGCCGCAGTCTACGCGGCTTCTGAGGGTTTAAAAACCTTACTCATTGACAAAAGAGCGCCCGGTGGGCAAGCCGGTACAAGTTCTAGAATAGAAAATTACCTGGGATTCCCTAATGGATTAAGCGGTGCTGACCTTACCCGGAGAGCAATTACCCAAGCTACCCGCTTTGGCACTGAGTTTTTATCACCCAAGGAAGTTGACGGGCTGGAATTCAACGACCCTTATAAGTCAATTCTGCTGAAATCCGGAGAGAAAATAAACACCAAAAGCGTTGTAATC
Source organism: Algoriphagus sp. (assembly GCA_035458065.1). Taxonomy (GTDB): domain Bacteria; phylum Bacteroidota; class Bacteroidia; order Cytophagales; family Cyclobacteriaceae; genus Algoriphagus. The sequence continues at coordinate 2,047 of DATIAI010000516.1, forward strand.
ACCACTGGGGTCAATTACCGCCAATTGGAGACTAAAGGCATGGACAAACTTCTGGGAGCTGGAATATACTATGGAGCAGCAAATACAGAAGCTACCTTTTGTTCAGAAAAAACCGTAATGGTCGTCGGAGGCGGCAATTCTGCAGGGCAAGCAGCCATGTATTTAAGCAAATTCGCAAAGGAGGTATTAATCCTAATCCGAAGAGAAAATCTAAAGGAAAGTATGTCATCTTACTTAATTGATCAAATTGAGATGACTGGAAATATCACCTTGTTAACACAGGGTGAATTGAAGGAGGTAATAGGAAAAACCCAACTGGAAGAAGCGGTGGTTTCTTTTAAAAACGGGGACAGTAAGTCATTTAAGATCAATGCATTGTTTATTTTTATCGGAGCCCAAGCTGTTACTCAATGGCTTCCGGAAAACGTAATTAAAGACAGGCAGAATTTTATTCTCACCGGAATTGACCTGAAAAATCATGTAAACTTCAAAAAACTCTGGAAGAAGGAAAGAGATCCTTACTTGCTGGAAACCAGTGTTCCGGGGGTGTTTTCAGGTGGTGATGTCCGTTCAGGGGCGATGAATCGGGTAGCTTCAGCTGTAGGTGAAGGGGCAATGGCTATCAGTATGGTCCATAAATACCTCGCAGAAATTTGATTAGAAAGTCATTATTAATTGTCATTCAAACCAAAAAGGGTTTTTCTAAGAAATTCCAAAAATTTGACTCTTTTCCTGGGATAACCAAGGATGTAAGATGGTACTGGAAGGAGTATTCAGTTCAACTTCGCCAGCTGTTGAATTCCTGTCATGGACAATGGTGTCTATTTTTAATTCAATCGACTTTCCAATAGTTACATGTTGATCTTTTTGCCCGTCCAAAATAGAATCCATTCATTAGAT
>DATIAI010000517.1:0-3277 GCA_035458065.1 Algoriphagus sp.
CATTTCTGGACTTCTTTGACTGCGTCCGATCCTTCTGGCACTTGGTATTCCAATTCGATAGTTGCAGGGAATTTGTATTTGTTTTTTTGCATCAGCTTCAGGATGTCTCCGATTGGAGTATCTCCCGTGCCCCAAGCTAAGTTTCCTTTTCCATTAGCGGGAGTTTGACGGTCTTTGGTGTGCATGCTGAAGATGCGAGCATGTTGTTTTTCGATCAATTGAATCACGTCGGTATGGCCTGCTGCAACGTAATGTCCGGCATCCAGATTCAGCCCATTCGCAGGACTTTGGGCAAGAGCAGTATCCCAGAATGTGAAAGTTTCCTGCTCGTGACCGTGATATCCAACTCCCATTTTATGTTTTTCTCCCAGTTTTCCAAGTCTCAGGGTATGAGCATCATCGGATGGATGTTCTAAAGTGACATGTGAAGCACCTAAAGCCTTGGCCGCATTCATCCCGTAGGCAATATCAGCATCAGTATTATTTTGGCCGAAAGCATTGGGTTTGAAGGCATAAATCGTCACTCCGGCATCTTTGTACATTTTTCGGACTTGCTCAAATTTCTTCATATCAGCCTTTGTTCTCCAATCGGAGACCACTTTGGTGTATTCCTCGGACTGAATACGGAGCTCTGCCAATTCTTTGGTTTCGTCCTCAGTCAGCGTTTCACCTCTTCTTTGCTTACCTCCCAGTTGGAATGCTCTCGTCCTGTTAAAGGTCGGAGTAGGCATCCCTGCAAAGCTTTCTGCAGGATCACCCATCAGTTCGATGCTGCTCAATCCGCTATCCACAACGTATTTCAGTGTGGCTTCTGCGCTCTGATCCGGCATGGATCTGAAAGAATAAGTAATACACCCGATTTTGACTCCGTTGATTTCTGAATCGGGCTTATTGAAAGATTTGATCAAAGCCGGTGCACCCTGTAGCCAAGTGGGGGCTACTGCAAGTCCTGCGATGCCTAGGGCTGATTTTTGAAGGAATTCTCTTCTATTTTGCATGGTTGAATTGGGTTTGAAAGAGTGTTGATTCAAATTATGACTTTTAATCCGGAATCCACCTGAAATTGAATTAAGTCGTTTTTCGGAGGTTTGTTTGGTAGAATTTAGGTTTGAATGAGAATGAAAAACTTGGGGAAGATCCTTTCTTCATTTATCGACAAAATCCTGCATTGATGGATTTAGGTGAAAATCCTTTCAGTTTTTGACTAATCTTTGGTCAAGTAAAAATTCTGAGATTATGGTATGTAGCATTTTTAGAAAAAACATCCTCCTCATCCTCCTGCTGATATTGGGGATTGGAAATTTGAAGGCACAGGAAAGCTCCTTGCTTTGGAAGGTAAGCGGAAATGGACTGGAAAAGGAATCCTACCTCTTTGGCACCATCCACCTGATCTGCAAAGACGATTTCCTGATGAATGACAGAATATTGAAAGCCTTAGGCAATAGCGAAAAACTGGTCATGGAATTGGATATGAGTGATCCCCAACTTCAGACAAAACTGCAGCAAGTATCGATGAATCCCGGGATGAAAAATATCCAGTCGGAGCTAAATCCTGACGACGCGAAGATTTTGGATGAATTTCTGACGAAAAACTATGGTGCTGGATTGGCGCAATTGGGCATATTGAAGCCGTTTGTTTTGAGCACTATGGCTTTGATGAAAACCATACCCTGTGAGGAGATCGAAAGCTATGAGGGATTTTTTACGTCCAAAGCTTCCGAAAGTAATAAACCAGTCATGGGGCTTGAAACACCTGAATTTCAGGTAGGTATTTTTGATCATATTCCGATTGAAGTCCAGATAGGCGAGTTGGTCAAAATGCTGAATGAAGATTCGGGTAAAGAGGACTTCAACGAAATGACAGAAATCTATCTGGCCGAAGATATTTGGGGACTGTATGAAATGATGAATTCCGAAGGCATGATAGCAGATTATCGGGGCTTGATTTTGGACAATAGAAACAAAGCTTGGGTTTCAATACTTGAGGAGGAAATGAAATCCCAAAGCTTGTTTGTGGCAGTGGGAGGCGGACATTTGGGAGGGGAAAACGGAGTGATTGCTTTGTTACAAAATGCCGGATATCAAGTGGACCCCATCAAAAAATAAAATCTAAACCAGCAAAATGACCCTCAAAAAGACATTGAGCAAATCCCAATACTACTGGATCCTGCAGGTAGTAGGCTGGAGTTCCATTGTCTTTATTGAGACAATTAATTATACCTATTTTATAGCAGGGACATTCAATTGGGATTATTTCCAACAGTTCGGCTCGTATTCATTGGTTGGCCTTTTAGTGTCTCATGCCTACAAAATGATATTTATCAAGCCGGAAGTTTTTTCAAAAACACTTTCTCGAATCTGGTTCAGAGCTTTTTTAGATGTGCTGATGATTTCTTTGTTGATGGTAATTTTGCTTTTCCTACCATTTTCAGTAACCCGACCAGAAGTTTTGCAGAGTTCTGATTTCTGGATCAGTTTTTTTGGTCAGATCATGAATTTGGGGCGATATGTGATTGTGTGGATCATCATCTATTACCTCTATCACATCTTGAAGCGAAATTCAGAAATCACCGAGCAAACCCTGCTTCTTCAAAACCTCGCCAAATCCGCTGAGCTGGAACTGCTTAAAACGCAGTTGAATCCACATTTCCTGTTTAATGCGCTGAACAGCATCAAAGCTTTGGTTTTGATTGATCAGGAAAAAGCCAGGGATGCAATCATTAAACTTTCGGAGTTGCTTCGCTTCACTTTGAATTATGAAAAAGCACCTTTGATTGCACTCAATGATGAAATCAACGAGGTTGCAAAATACCTTGAGCTCGAACAGATTCGCTTTGGAAAACGGCTGGATGTGACAATTTCATTGCAGGAAGAAACCCTTGATGTCAAAGTGCCGCCTGCCATGATCTTGACTTTGGCAGAAAATGCCATCAAGCACGGAATCACCCAATTACCGGAAGGAGGAGGAATCTGGATTGAAAGCAAGATCAGAGGAAATCTATTGATGATTGAGGTGAGAAATTCAGGCAGTCTTAAAGATACCTTTAACTTGGGAATAGGACTAAATAACCTTCAAAAACGGCTACAAAGCCTGTTTTCAGACAAAGCTTCCTTTATGTTGGATACTTCCCCAGGAAATAAAGTCATTGCAAAAATCTCTTATCCTATAGTATAATGGTAAAAAAGCGCGTGTATCTGGTGGATGACGAATTCCTTGCTTTGGAGGAATTGAAAGTACTGCTAACTCCGTTTGATGATTTGGAAATTGTGGGCTTTT
>DATIAI010000518.1:0-2100 GCA_035458065.1 Algoriphagus sp.
TGCTATGTACCTCACTACCAAATTTTGATTGCCTATGTTAAAATTCTTGAGCGACGGGGAGAGTCACCCGCCTGTCAAGATTTGGGTTGAAAGTAAACAAAAAATTTACTCAGGGAGCAGAAAATGAGGGACCAACTTAACCAACCTCTGGAAATATGGATCAATGAAGATTTACTATTTCCTGATATACGCCCAGCCCCACTGCTAATGCACCTCAGCCCGCCAGACACTAATCCAGAGTTACTGTTTTGGAATTTGCTCAGGGATAAATTGCCGGAGGTAGTCAAAATTCACCGATTTACCAACTTGGCAGATGCAGGCAAGATTGTGGTAACTCCACATTTTATTTCAAGTTATTATAACCTTAAGAAGGAAGGTGAATTTTATAAATTTAAACGCCAAGTATTACGCTCAAAAAGGACTCTCGTCACCTTTTCAAACTGTATGGAATTTAACCCTTCTCAAGGAGAAATATTTTTTGCCTCGGCAACTTACCGTGATAAAAAAGAAAAATCAATACCCACGCCCCAATGGCTTTTCGACTTGGGAGAGAAGGTAAATATGCCAAAACCATCAATTCCTACTGTCGGTTTTGTGGGAAATGTTGAATATCCATCCCGACTAAATTCTCTGATATTACGTTATATTAAATTTTCTGATTCTCTGGTTAACTGGATGGCATGCGACCTTTTTGTTAATCGTAATTTGAATTTGGGAAGGCGAAGGTTGATTGCACGATTAGTCAGACAAAAAATAATTAATGAAGTGCGAAAAGCGAAAAATATACAAACATCTTTGATAGAAAGAAAGGGAGATTTTTTTCCTCTTCCCTTGGAAGAAAAAAACCGCCAAAGAGCCGAGTATATCGAAAATATCGAAAATAATGCTTATATCTTGGCGATGAGGGGAGACTCTAATAGCTGTTACAGCCTCTTCGAGGTGATGTCAGCAGGGAGAATTCCGGTTTTTATTGATACCAATAAATCGTTACCCGAGTTGAAAGGGATGAAATGGGAAGATTTTTGCGTCATCGTTCCTTTTTCGGAAGTGCATCGGATTGGAGATTATATCCAAGCTTTTCACGATCAACTTTCGGATGACGATTTTGCTGAGGTATGCCGGAAATCTCGCGCTGCTTTTGAGCAGCTACTCCCTCACAATTTTGTTCTTATAATGCTGGAAATAATTGCCAAAAATACCAACTAATGATTTACGTTAAAGGTACATCTTCTAAACTTTTGATTTTACAAAACAATGCCTCCAATCTTGAAGCATCTGATATCCATATTCTTTAAAATCTTTTTAGTGTAAATTATCAGCTTTCTGGTAAAAGTCGAGAGTTTCTTAATGACCATCTGTTTCTTAGATAGGCCAGTAATTATTTAAAAACTCATTCAAATAAAACCGCAGGAAATGTTAAAAATATTTGAGATAATGCCTGTTGCTTGACTTTTTGGGACTCACACGACAAAAATCCTTCGCTGTTTAATAATCGGGTTAATTCCGTTACCCCTGCTACTTCTCGCCATAATAATGTTAATACAGCCGCTACCATTAATGGTAAGTTGACAATCCTATCTCTTCTCTTAATTCCAATTGACGATAGTAGCTTTTTTGGGCAGCAATGGCTGGGGTTAGTAGATTTTCCAGCCGACTGGTGATAGCTTCCTTTTCCAGTTGAGGAGATTTTTATTTGTCGCGTGGTATCGGTTGATACTCTTGGTGCTACTCATTTGGGGCTTACGGGGTAGGCCAACTGCTTTCAGAATAAACCTTTGATCCTATTTTATCGCTTTTTGACCTCCGCCTTGACAATTTGCGCTCCTTCTTAACTTGTGACTAATGTATCTGTGTAAGGATTGAAAAAGCAAAAATCATAACTCTTGCACCACTACCAAATTTTGATTGCCTATGTTAAAATTATTTCGCGGCGGGGATAGTTCCCGCCTGTCAAGATTTGGGTTGAAAGTAAACAAAAGATTTACTCAGGGAGAAGAAAATGAGCGACCAAATTAACAAACCTCTGGAAATATGGATTAATGAAGATTTAGTATTTCCTGATATACGCCCAGCCCCACTGCTAATGCACCTCAGCCCGCC
>DATIAI010000519.1:0-3540 GCA_035458065.1 Algoriphagus sp.
GAGGCTCGCAAAGCGGTCCAACCATGGCTGAACTTCGGACGGCTTTGGAATTTTTCGATGCAGAACTTACCAAAATCACCAACGAGGAGCTGCAGGTCAAATCCAAAATTAGCGAAGGAGAAAAAGAACTTGAGCAACTTCGCAATCAGATCAATGCGATGCAGGAAACTAGAAACAAATCCACTTCCGAGATTCGCATTCGCGTAAAAGCTCCTGCCGCTGGTTCGGCAAACCTGGAAATCAATTACCTCGTGGCAAATGCCGGCTGGTATCCCAAATATGATGTAAGAGTGAAAAATGTCAGTTCTCCACTTGCCCTGACTTATAAAGCTGAGGTCTACCAAAACACCGGAGTGGACTGGAAGAACGTCAAACTTCGCTTCTCTAACGCCAATCCCAATCAAAGCGGGCAGTCTCCGGAGCTTGAAAAATGGGAATTGAATTATGCCCGATTTACCACGGTCAACAAGTTTTCAGTTCCCCAGATGCCCGGTACGGTCAGTGGAGTAGTGTTGGATGAAAGCGGTGTTCCAATTCCGGGAACAACCGTTTTGGTCAAAGGAACTACCATCGGAACTGTTTCGGATACGGAAGGCAGATATTCTTTGACACTTCCAGGTAATGCACAAAGTTTAGTTTTTTCGTTTATCGGATATGCTGCTCAGGAAGTGGGAATTCAAGGAAGATCCAATGTAAGTGTGAGTTTATATCCAGATGAACAGATGCTCAGTGAAGTAGTGGTAGCGGGTTATGGAGTAAGGGAGAAAAGAGCCCTTACAGGTTCAGTAACAACTGTCAAAAATCGGGAATCCATGGAAGCTGCACCACTTATTACCACTTTTATCGAAAACCAAACTACTGTCGAGATCGAAGTCGCCGAGCCCTATTCCATTAAATCCAACGGAGAAAAAACCCTTGTAGACCTCAAAGGCTATGAAATCCCTGCCAATTACCGCTATTCAGTAATCCCAAAGCTGGACAAAGACGCCTTCCTGATTGCCGAACTCAGCGACTGGAACCAATACAGCTTGCTAGAGGGGGAAAGCAACCTGTATTTCGAGGATGGTTTTGTGGGTAGGTCAATTCTGGACGCTGCCGGATTGCAGGACACGCTGTTAATCTCCATGGGAAGGGATCGCTCAATTGTGGTGCAGCGGGAAAAAATGGAAGAATTTTCAAAAAAACGAACTATCGGATCAAATATCACCGAAACCAGAGGCTATGAAATCTCCCTGAGAAATAATAAATCCCAGCCGGTTACTCTCAAAGTGGAAGACCAAATTCCAGTTTCAGTCAATTCTTCCATTGCTGTCACAACTTCTGAGCTTTCGGGAGGAAAACTCGATCCTCAGACGGGGATTATCACTTGGGAGATTACTCTGGCACCCGGAGCTCAGCAAAAACTTTCCTTCCAGTACGAGGTCAAATACCCCAAAAGTGAACGTGTTATCTTAGACTAATAAGAAAAGCAGCGGCCATCGACCGCTGCTTTTTCTTTTATACAACCTCTTGTTTTTCATTCCAGTCCGGGAAGCAAACCTTTACTCACCCACAAAAATTCCGGTTCCAAAGCGAGGGCTTTCTCCCAAGTTACTTTCGCCAATTCTGGATTGCCTTGTTGCTTGTGAATCATCCCAAGCCAGGCCAGATTATCAAGATACATCCAATTGTCCTCCACACCTGTCTTTTCAAATTCCGAGTTTGACTTGACAAAAGCCTTAGCTGCTTCTTGCCTGTCTCCTCCCCACATTTCGGGAGTGAAATACTTTTTCCCAGCATACATCTTTAGAACAAGCCCAGAGTTGGGTTTCAGTTCCATAGCCTCATCGAGGAGCGTACTGCTTTTTACTCCGTAGAACATCGCTTTCATTGGACTGTAGGCGATTTTGTATCCATAAAGTGAAGAAAGCAAGGCTTTGGCTTCGGCCTTAAATTTTTTGGATTCCGCTAATTGCTCAAGTCTTTCCTCCAATCCATCCACATAGGCATCAAACAGTCGTTCATCCTGGTCTCGCATGGTAGCGTTGATCAGTCCGTATTCCATCAGTGCCAGCTCAAACAGATTTTCCTCAGATCGGGCGTTTTGGTAGGTTTTGGTGGCTAACGCAACATTGGATTTCCATGTCGCTTTATCCTGTTTCAGGTAAGCTTGATAGCCCAATTTTTTGAGATCCTGGGTAAAGCCCATGCTCATCAAAGTAAGCATGATCAAAAAGGCGAAGATTCTAGAGTTCGATTTCATCGGTTTAAGTATTAAAGTTTGGAAAGTGTCATCTCAAAAAACTTGATCCAATTGCCACCGGCATTATATTCACCGATTTCAAACCATTGTCCGTTTTCCTTGATTTCAATAATGTAGCGAACTTGCTCGGTCGGAAACCAGTGGAGCTTTTCACCGATCAATTCCGCTTTGAAAGTGCCTTTTCTGCCGTTTTGGAGGAAAGAAGTAAAATCAAACTTTCCCTCACCCTCCGCATCGGTGATCACTGCCAGAGCATTATGGATTACTTTTCCATCAGAGGTTCCCAAGCCTTCGATTAAAAGCGCTGTCCCGCCAAGTTTGACTTGGATATTTTCCTCCTGCTCAAATGTGTAGCGCTTTTGGTCCTGCGCTATCATCCAACCTGAGCCTTTCCATTTTCCTTCCAAAAATGAAAGTCGGCTCACTTCTGCCTTTGCAGCTTCATTGACTTCGAATGATTGCTGACCCGATGCAGCTCCCTGAAATCCAGTCAACACTAGGGAAAAGACGAGTAATTGAATTAGAGTTTTCATATTATAAATTGGTTTATGTTGTAAACTATATCGACAAATTTTTTTATGAAATGTAGTTTTTCAAATTTTCAACGTATTCTTCAAATGCCTTCACTCCAGCTTGTGTGATCTTACAAGTAGTCAGCGGCCTTTTTCCTTTGAAAGATTTTTCGATTTGGATATACCCGGCCTTTTCGAGCTTGTCCAGTTGGACACTCAGATTACCGGCTGTCGATTCGGTTTTCTCTTTGAGGAAAGTAAATTCAGCCTCTTCCACGGCAAGCAATAAGGACATCACTGCTAGCCTGAGTTGGGAATGGAGAAGCGGATCGAGAGGTTTAAACACGTTCACGACAGTTGGTTTTCAAATAATATCCTGGTAAAAGATAACCCAAGACCATTGCAATTCCTGAAAGCAGGTATTGGGCGGAAATCGGTAACATAAAGCCGATTACAGCTGAGACCAAAAGTAACAAACCGCCTCCGCGAACCAAATTAACCTGAATAAGCGCTCCTGTGGCCCACATCCCGATTCCGGCGAGAATTAAAATGATGGGGTTTTGATTATAGCCAATCACCGGCATGAAGGCCAAAATAATCACCATCCCAACAAATACCGTGATCCAAACCTGATTGATCACCTCGCTGATGTGGGATTTGACTCTGGATTTCCTTGCAATCTGAAAACCCTTCCAGAAACTCACAACCGCCGCGGGTGCTACCAAAAACCAAACATAATAGGGATACTCGTATCCAATCTTATCCAAAGTAAAATGTCCAAAATTG
>DATIAI010000520.1:0-12390 GCA_035458065.1 Algoriphagus sp.
AAAAGCGAATGAACTACGATCCTCAAAAGGGAGATGACGTCAGTTCCCTATATCAGGATGATGGCTACTTGTTCTTTGACATTAAAGCCGTCGAGGTAAATGTGGCGGGCGACTCCATTGACCTTGAGATGAGAATCTTTGAAGGTCCTCAGGTGACAGTGAATAGTGTTAACATCAAAGGGAACGAGCGGACCTCGGATCACGTGGTGATGCGTGAAATCCGGATTCTGCCAGGTCAGAAATTCAACCGTGCTGCCTTGGTAAGAACCATCCGTGAACTTTCAACTTTAGGTTATTTTGACCCTGAAAAAATCAATCCGGATCTCCGTCCAAATTTCGAAGCTGCTACAGTTGATATCACTTTCGAACTGGAAGAAAGACCAAATGATCAGATTGAACTCTCCGGAGGCTGGGGTGGATTTTATGGATTCGTAGGGACCGTAGGCTTGGTTTTCAATAACTTCTCCGTGAAAAATATCGGGGACTTCAGCAAGTGGGATCCACTTCCTGTCGGGGACGGACAAAAGCTTTCACTACGTGTACAAGCCAATGGTCAAACTTTCCAAAACTATTCCATCTCCCTAACCGAACCTTGGTTTGGTGGCAGAAAGCCAAACGCCCTCAGCTTCTCATTTAACCATTCGGTTCAAAGACAGGTGGATTTCTACAATCAGGCAAACTTTGGCAACGAACTTGGGTATTTCAAGATCACGGGTGTGACACTTGGATTGGCCAAGCGAGTGACCTGGCCTGATGATTACTTCAGTATCAGTAATTCCCTTCAGTTCCAGAATTACGAATTCGACGAATTCGGGACTTCATTCGGTCTTAGCTATCCTACCGGTACCTCAAAAAGTATCACCTTCAATACGACCGTTGCCAGAAACAACGTGGACAACACCATCTATCCGAGAATGGGCTCCAACATTATGTTGTCAGCAGCCTTCACTCCTCCGTACGCTTCCCTGAACAAAAACATCAATGACGAGTCTCCTGATCAGGAAAAATACAAGTGGTTGGAATATCACAAGTGGATGTTTGACGCTTCCTTCTACACTCCGATTTTCGGTTCAAGCAAGTGGGTAGCCAGTGCACGGGCACACATGGGCTTTTTGGGGTCTTATGGTGACAAAATCGGAATCATTCCTTTGGAGCGCTTTGTAATGGGCGGTGACGGGATGACCTTCAATAATTTTGCTTTGGGACAGGAAATCATCGGTCTGAGAGGATATGAAAACCAGTCCATCACTCCAGGTAAAGATTCCAGAGGAACAGCCAATCCAGATCCATACGGTGGGGTTGTTTACAACAAATTCGTGACTGAGGTCAGATTCTTGGTTTCACCAAATCCATCTGCCACAATCTTCCTTTTGGGTTTTGCAGAGGCTGGAAATAACTGGGGATCGTATAAGGACTATAACCCCTATGATCTGAAAAAATCCGCAGGCTTTGGCGCCAGAATCTTCATGCCTGCATTCGGTCTCCTTGGGGTAGATTGGGGCTACGGATTTGACCGGGTTTTCCCGGAACTGGAGCGAAGCGGGGCTCAATTCCACTTTACCATTGGTCAGCAGTTTAGATAATCTTGTTATCAGTAGTTCGTTTAGTTAATTTATGCAAAAAATGAAGCCAGATTCTGGACATCAAAGGCTACTGAAAACAAGACGAAGACATGGATAAATCACTGAAAATTGTACTTTTGCTGCTCATTCTGCTACAGGCAGGGCCATTGACAGCCCAAAAGTTCGGATATATTGATTCGGAATACATCCTGAACAAGCACCCAGACTATAAGGTAGTACAGGGAGAACTCTCCAAGCTAAGCTCTGATTGGAAGAATGAGGCACAAAGTTTGGATCAGGAGATCAAGGAACTTACCACGCAACTCAAAGCTGAAGAAGTTTTGTTGACAGAAGAAATGTACCAGCAGCGGCTGGAGGAAATTAAAGTGAAGCAAAAGGCTTCTCAGGAATTTAACAGCAGGATCTTTGGAATTGACGGGATGTATTATCAGAAGCAGGCAGAACTGCTTCAACCCCTACAATCCAAAATCTACGATGCAATAGAGCGGGTGTCAAGGAGAAACAACTTGGCTGTTTTGTTTGACAAAGCTGCAGGCCCCTCAGCGATTATCTATACTGATCCAAGGCATGACTACTCTGAGTTTGTCCTGGAAGAATTGGGAATTGAAGAAAACAATTAAATACAAACACCAAATGACGAAATCGAGCAAGATTATGAACCTCTCACACTTGGATAATAATATACCCTGCGAGATTTCACCTGCCGGTCCGGCAGGCAGGTATGACCACTTAAAAACAAATTATATACATATGAAAGTAAAAGTTATCCTAGCAGCAGTAGCGATGCTATTCGTAGGATTTGCAGCTCAGGCCCAAGATGTAAAAATCGGCTATACGAGTGTGGAATTTATCATGGATCTGATGCCTGAAATGGAACAAATCGGAGCAGATGTTCAGGATTATCAAACTCAGCTACAAACTAATATTCAAACCAAAGCAGCGGACTTTCAAAGACAGGTTCAAGCTTACCAGCAAGCAGCTCCAACTATGACCGAGGAGGCAAGAGCAGCAAAAGAAGCTGAATTGACCAAGGTGCAGAATGATCTACAGAAATATGAGCAAGATGCTCAGGTTTCTTATCAGAGAAAATTGCAAGAATTGCTTGAGCCGGTTCAGACTAAGGTAATCAACGCAATCAATTCAGTAGCTGCTGAAAACAATTACACCCATATTTTCGCAGAGACTGCAGGTCAATCTCCAGTTTTGCTTTATACTAAAGAAGAAGACAAATTCACCGAATTGGTATTGGCTAAGCTTGGCCTCAAAATGCCAACTCCTCCTGCTGGAGCACCGAACGGTAATTAATACAATCTCTAAATTCATTTCAAAGGCTGTCTCTAAGACAGCCTTTTTTTGTTCAAGTTCATTTCCTTCCCGGCGGGTAAGCATTAACTTTCAAAAAATAACTCATAACCTCTGAACCGTTAACATTTATTCAATGCCCAAAAAGAACCCCAAAGACATCATCAGTCAAAGTCAGGATGCAGTTTTGGTGGATTTCTATGCAGATTGGTGTGGGCCATGCCAGACGATGAATCCGGTTATCGAAGAGGTCTTGACAGAGTTGGGCGGGAAGATTAAGCTACTCAAACTGAGCGTCGACAAACATCCACAGCTGGCACAACAATTTGCAGTCCGGTCGATTCCTCACTACATTCTTTTCAAGCGGGGAAAAATCCTCTGGAGAAAAGGTGGAGTTATCACCAAAAGGGATTTGGTGCAGCAGCTTAAAGGATTTGCATAAAAAAAGGCTCCGAATTGGAGCCTTTTTGCTTAGGTAAAATATTTCAGACGGATCACTTCCTGTTCTGTCAGGAAACGATAGTGACCGCGCTTCAGATCCTTTTTGTCCAAGCCTGCATACATCACCCGGTCCAAGGCAATTACTTCGTAGCCAAGGTGAGCAAAAAGCCTTCTGACTATCCGGTTTCTCCCGATGTGGATTTCCAATCCGAGAATCGTACGATCCAAAGAAAGAACCTGCATGTCATCTACTTTCACATCACCGTCCTCAAGAGTCAGCCCTTCCCGGATCTCCGTCTCATGATTATAGGTCAAAGGCTTGTCCAGGGTTACCTGATAGATTTTCTTCACCTCATTGGAAGGATGAGAAAGTTTTGCTGTCAGTTCCCCATCATTGGTGAAAAGCAAAAGACCAGTCGTATTTCTATCCAGTCTTCCTACCGGGAAAATTCGCTCTTCACAGGCATTTTCCACAAGCTTCATCACCGTCTTGCGCTCCATCGGATCATCAGTGGTGGTGATAAAATCCTTCGGTTTGTTCAAAAGTACATATACAGGCTTTTCAGGATTAATTTTCTTGCCCTGATAGATGACTCGGTCAGATTTTTTGACCTTGTAACCCATCTCGGTAATTACCTGGCCATTGACGGTAACCAATCCCTTAGCAATCAGATCGTCTGCTTCTCTCCGTCCACAGATTCCGGAATTGGCAATGTATTTATTCAAACGGAGGAGATCCGTTTCTTCATTTCCTTTAGTCTTTCTCGCAGGAAGCGCATCAAAATTGTAATCCGGTCTATCCAAATTCAATTCCTGACGATTTGGTCTGTTTTTTCCAAAACCTCTCTTTTCGGTCGGCTGATCCTCGGTAGACTTTGGGCTTTCAGTTCCAAAAACAGGCTTCTGGTCCCGGCCTCTTCCTTTGTAGACCAGTCTTTCTCCAGGTCCTTTGGAAGTTTTATCCTCCGAGAAATTCTTTTTGAAAAATGGCTTTTCGGTTTTTGAATCGGAGTCTTTATCAAACCTTCTGTTGTCAGCATCCTCTCCTGTGAACCGATCAGACTTTTCGCCAAATGATTTTTTAGGATAGCCCGACCCTTCTCTTTTCTCGAATTTTTTCCCTGAGGAATCATCCTTTCTAAATCGGTCTGGCTTATCACCATATGATTTTTTAGAGTTATCGGATCCTTCTCTTTTCTCGAACTTCTTTCCTGAGAAATCGTCCTTTTTGAATCGATCAGGCTTATCGCCGTAAGTCTTCTTAGGAAAATCAGACCCTTCTCTTTTCTCAAATTTCTTTCCGGAGAAATCCTCCTTTTTAAAACTATCTGACTTGCCACCGAATGATTTTTTCGCGTAGCCAGAGTCGTCTCTTTTTTCAAATTTCTTCTGGAAACCATCTCCTTTGTCGAAACGCTTCTCTCCAAATGGTTTTCGTTCGGTATCTCCGCTGCCAAATCTTTTTCCATAAGCAGGTTTATCCCCACCTTTTGCGTCAGATTGAAAGAACTTACCTTTAGGTTTGTCACCATAAGCCGGTTTGGAATCCGACTTGAAATCTGGTCTTTTCCCAAAAGAAGGTTTGCTGTACGAGTCTTCTTTTTTGCCGAAGGAAGGTTTGCTGTAGGAATCGTCTTTCTTTCCGAAGGATTTTCCCTTGGGTGAAAATTTCCCTTCTCCTTTGTCAGATCGGCCGCCTTTGGATGAAAAATCTGATCTACCGGTTGATTTTGGCGAACCGGAGTCTTTGCGATCGTCGTTGAAAAAAGGTTTTCTTGAATTGTTCTTTTTCATAGTATGCAGCATCACTGCTGTAGTTTGGTGAAGAATAAGCAGTTGAAATCGAGCATGACAAACAGGTCAAACACCGGAATGAGATTCATCTTGCGAGATTCCTCCGATAGCTATCGGGATGGCCTATGAAAATAAAATCATAAACACATGAAATTCAAACGCTTATTCGGGGTGCAAAGATACGCTCATCGCCAGAAATTATCACTATAGGATTCAAAATATTCCTAAGGATTACCCCTTGCTTTTGTAATAATATTCTGTGGCATTGCGGACTGAACCTTGTGAAAGCAATATTTCATTGGCGGTCTGGTAATCCAAGCCCGTCGCTTCCATGATCATTTTGGTACCACGGTCGACCAGTTTTGCATTAGAAAGCTGCATATCCACCATTTTATTGCCTTTCACCCGGCCAAGTTTAATCATGACTGTCGTAGAAATCATGTTTAAAACCAGTTTTTGGGCAGTTCCGGATTTCATTCTCGTACTCCCTGTGACAAACTCTGGCCCGACTACCACTTCTATCGGATATTCTACTGCCTTAGCCAGTGGAGACTCAGGATTGCAGGTTATGCAGCCTGTTAACAAACCTTTTTCCCTTGCGGCATTCACTCCACCGATCACATAGGGGGTAGTGCCTGAAGCTGCTATCCCAATGACAGTATCCAACTCAGAAAAGCCATAGGCCAGAATATCTTTCCAGGCCATTTCAGGATCATCCTCAGCATTTTCCACAGCTTTACGGATGGCAGCATCTCCGCCTGCGATCAGTCCGATCACCCAATCGTGAGGAACGCCGTAAGTGGGTGGACATTCGGAAGCATCCAATACTCCAAGCCTGCCACTTGTACCTGCTCCTATGTAAAAAAGTCTGCCTCCTTCTTTCATACGAGGAACTATTTGATCTACAAGGGCAGAGATAGCTGGGATGATCGCTTTAACCGCCGGAGCTACTTTATGATCTTCGGCATTGATATTTTGAAGGATTTCGGATATTTCCATTTTCTCCAAATCCTCATATTGGGAGCTGCTTTCTGTAATTCTCATAATAATTCCTGGTGATAAAGTGTCAGTCCGGCAATCGGGCTTTCTATGATGATATTGACCTTGATTCCGGAGTCGGCAGCTGCTTTTCTCAAAATGTCACTGTTGTAATAGGCGATTGACCCTACAAAGTTTACTGGCTTATTTTGATAGTCTTCATATTTGAAAACATGCTTCGCAAAAAAATCTTTGAAGGAATTGTAAAACAGGCCGTAGCAGTACGGATCAGCTTTATTCTCAGTAATAAACCGACAAAAACTAGCCATGTACCGACTCGGAAATGGTTGGCGATAGACATGATCCTGAATGATATTTTGAGAAAAATGAAATCGCTCAATCGCCGCTTCACGGATTTTTCCGGGCATTTCTTCATGGATAAAGTCTTGAAGAAACTTTCTCCCAACGTAGCAACCTCCACCCTCATCTCCCAAAATGTACCCGGCAGCAGGTCTGGTTGCAATGATATTTTTTCCGTCGTAATCGCAACTGTTGGAGCCAGTTCCCAAAATACAGGCGATGCCTGAGTTGTGACCGCAAGTAGCGTGGGCTGCTGCGGCAAGGTCATGATCTACATGGATTTTTGCATTCTTGAAAATCGTATTCAATGCATTGGAAACTTCCGCCTTTCTATCAGGTGCCGAACATCCTGCCCCATAGTAATAAATTTCCTCAATTTCACTTTCGAGATTGACCAGGAATTCATGGCGCATCTGAATCGCCATTTCCTCAGAAGTCATATAATAGGGATTGAAGCCTACACCACGGTGTTGGCTGATTTTGCCGTCCCGATGGATTACCCTCCAATCTGTTTTGCTGGAACCGCTATCTGCAATTAAAATCATGCTATTCTAGTTGGCCAATGGCCTGAAATTTTTCAAATACTTTTTCTGTGTGTGGCGCATCTGGAAGCTCATCTGTCAAATCCTGACCTGCCCAATGTTCATAATGCATTCCCTTTTTCCATAGCCTAGAACTGCTGACATCATAGATCACTCCCCGGTATGCCACCCAAATTTCGGGTTTATCCTGCCCATTTCTAAGTGCCAGCTGCTGCTTGGTATAGGTTTGCATCAGTACAATTTGATCTGGGCATTGATCCAGCGTTCTGGGATTTCGCCCTTTTGCGCAAGCTGATAATCCGAATAACTACAGGGAACGGTACTTACACGATCGTATCGACCTGTTTCATTGTGTGGAATCTCCATCCACCACTTACCGCTTCGTTTGCTTTTATAAAAGACCAAAGTATTTGGCTTGGTATCAAGGGATACGGTATATTTTATGTAATCAGCGCTTTTGAAGGAGAGACTGTCTTTTCTGGAATAAAATCCTTCGATAAAATACCAGATCATCACAGCGGCCACTTTCGCCGTCTTATTATTTGCATCGTCGAAATAGGGATCATAGCCATACAAGCCGATGGAACTCAACTTCTCATTCATCCCCGCAAACCAAAAAATCTGGCAAGCCTCCTCTCCACTCAATCCAAAAGGTTGGGCATCTACTGCACCAGGTGCATCAGCAGATTGAATCGCACTCAAATCAAAACTCAGCAAGTCTGCATCCCGGATCAGGGGTTCTGTTTCTTTGAAATTGTCACGCACTTGTCCGAGTCTGACATGATCGAAATATAATTTCTCCATCACATTGATTAGCGTCGGATCGACAAGAAAGCTTTGATATGCCAAATGAGTGTAGGAAAAAAGAAAGTTTGGCTGATGGAGGACGATTTCCTGAGTATGTCGATCGTCTTCGGGCCCTGACTCTTCCATATCTACTTTGGAATCGATCGTCACAAGACTGACGAGCTTTTTCATTTTTTGATAAGAAAGATATTGCCCGTAATCCAAGTCATGAGATCCACCAATGAAAATCGGCAAGATCTGCTGCTTCATCAGCATTTCACCGACCTGACGCATATTCTGGTAGGTATCGTTCAGGGTATTCCCGGAAACGAGATCCCCCAAATCGGCCACACGATAAGGTACAAGGCCTTTTTTCAACTCATAAAGTTTCTCGCGGATTTCTGCACTGCCTCTTTCGACACTTTCAGACCTCTTTGCTCCACGATTTTCTTTTATCCCGACCAAAGCAATCTGTATTCCCTTGAGATCGGGAAAATTTTCACCATGAACATGAATTTGTTGGAAGAAAGAGTTTTCAGAATACTTCTTCTCAATAAGAAAATCCGCTACCGGATCAAAAAAGGATTGGATAGTCATAAGGTGGTGATGAGTTTTTAAAAATAATCAAAAATGGTACTAAACTAAAAAATCCCGCCGAGGCGGGATCTTTTGTTAAATTTTATCCTCCGAAGTCATCGAAGCGGACATTTTCTTTAGGAATACCAAGATCATCCAGCAACTTCAACACGGCGGCATTCATCAAAGGAGGTCCGCAGAGGTAGTATTCGATTTCATCCGGCTCTGGGTGATTTTTGAGATAGTTCTCAAACAGGACCTGGTGAATAAATCCAACGTAACCGTCACCCTCGTCATCCAAAGACTTCTTCACGCTCCAGTTATCCTCAGGAAGCGGCTCTGATAAGCCGATATAGAATTTGAAGTTAGGGAAGTCTTTTTCAATGTTTCTGAAGTGAGGAACATAGAACAGTTCTTTCTTGGAACGTCCACCATACCAGTAAGAAACCTTTCTGTGGGTCTTTTCTGTGTGGAAAAGGTGGAAAATATGAGATCTCAATGGAGCCATACCCGCACCACCACCGATGTAGATCATCTCTCTTTCGGTTGGATTGATGTGGAATTCACCATAAGGACCAGAAATGGTCACTTTATCCCCAGGCTTTCTTCCGAAAACATAGGAAGAACAAACTCCGGGATTGACATCCATCCATCTGTTGTTTGCACGATCCCAAGGTGGGGTTGCAATTCGGATTGTCAACATGACAATATTACCTTCTGCAGGGTGGTTGGCCATGGAATAGGCTCTAAAGAGCGGCTCGTCATTTTTCATGACCAAGCTCCAAAGACCAAATTTATCCCAATCGCTTTTGTAAACATCAGCAGGGTGACCAAGTTCCGGATGTGGAGTGATGTCCATATCCTTGAAATTAACCGTAATTGCCGGTACGTCCACCTGAATATATCCACCCGATTCGAAGTGTAGTGTTTCGCCTTCAGGCAACTTCACTTTGAATTCTTTGATGAAAGTAGAAACGTTGTAGTTGGAAACAACTTCACATTCCCACTTTTTGATTCCAAAGATTTCTTCCGGAACGCGGATTTTCATATCCTGCTTTACCTTCACCTGACACGCCAATCTTACGTTACCTTGTTGCTCAGCTCGGCTTAGGTGACCAACTTCGGTAGGAAGTACATCTCCACCGCCGTCTTCTACGACACACTTACACATCGCGCAGGTTCCGCCTCCACCGCAAGCGGATGGAAGAAAAATCTTTTGATTACTCAGGGTTGAAAGCAAACTTGATCCGGCTGATGCCACGATCGGGTTCCCGCTGTCACCGTTGATGATAATTTTCACATCTCCGGAATTGACCAGTTTGGACTGCGCAAAGAGGAGAATAAACACCAGTAGCAGGATGATAACCGTAAATGCTACAATGGAGGTAATAATTACTGAACCCATGAAATTTTGTTTTTACTTTTTCGTCTGGATTGAACCCATTTTGGGAGCACAAATATATTTATTAATCCATAAAACAGGCCAAATGTACTTTCAAATTTGGACGGATTCAGGACGGAATTTGATGAGATAACTGATTAATTGTTCAGGAGGTTTAGCAAAGTGGTCAACCTTGCCTTCAACTGTCGGCGATCGATGATGAAATCCAGAAATCCGTGTTCAAGTACAAATTCAGAACTTTGGAATCCTTTTGGAAGATCCTTACCAATTGTCTCTCTGATTACCCGCGGTCCGGCAAAACCGATCAGAGCTTCGGGCTCTGCAATGTTAAAATCCCCTAGCATGGCATAAGAAGCCGTGACTCCACCGGTGGTAGGATCAGTCATCAACGAAATGTAAGGGATTGCAGCTTTATCCAGCAAAGCAAGCTTTGCGGAGGTTTTAGCCATCTGCATTAGCGAAAAACCTGCCTCCATCATTCTGGCACCTCCTGATTTGGAAATCATCAGAAAAGGAACTTTGTGCTTCAGCGAATAGTCTATTGCTCGCGAGATTTTTTCACCCACCACTGACCCCATCGATCCTCCGATGAAATTGAAGTCCATACAGGCCACCACGATTTCGAGTCCGTTCATTTTGCCGTGCGCGGTACGCACTGCATCATTAAGTTCGGTTTTTTTGATGGTAGCTTCGATCCGGGAGGAATACGGTTTTGTATCGGTGAATTTGAGAGGGTCGCCGGACTTCATGTCCTTGTCCATCTCGGTGAAAGTATTGTTGTCAAAAAGGATTTCAAAGTATTCTTTGGAACCGATTTTCACATGAAAATCATCATCAGGACAGACATAAGCATTGCTTTTGAGCTCCCTGGTGTGGATGATATTTCCGTTTGGAGTCTTAAACCAAAGCCCGTCAGGAGCATCTTTTTTCTCAGCCGTTGAGGTTTTGATGCCTTTGTCAGTTCTTTTAAACCAAGCCATATAGAATTGTTAGGTCGTTATTTTGACAAGTCAAAGGACGCAAATTTAGATCTTATATCCATTAAATAAAACCTGGATTAAATTCCAAAGGTAGAATCGGCCTGAGGTATAAGCATCAAAATGTAATAATGAGAAGCCAAAAAGTATCTTAGAATTAGAAAACAGAGGAAAATCCAGTTTTATCCTACAAGTGAATAATCGATTTGCTCTTCCATAGCATCAACCAGGGCAAGCATTTCATCCAATTGGTAGATCTTCTCCATGCTTGAAAATGAAAAATCCAGCAATGCCGGCAAGGGCAGTCCACCTTCTCTTCCAATTATAGGCCATTTCGGAGGAGATGACATCCAATTTCCTTCTTCATCTTTCATGTGACTTCTATCGGAGACAAAAGAATTGAGATAATCAAAGGACTCTATTGCCTTAAAGCAGGGAAGGTCACTATCCTTCCAACTTTCATTTCTCTCAAAGGACTTTTCAAAATATTCTTTGGCAGAAAGCGGGACCGGTAAAGTCGAATCAAAATCATAAATCAAACTTGAATCCCTGTCCGAGGCCAATAAGATCACATGGTAATTCCACCAGACGAATTCATCTCCATTGATGGATTTTTGAAACCTAAATGGGCAATTTCTATTGCTGTTCGAAACTATCAGCACCTTTTTTGAAAAGCGATCCAACACTGGATTTTGGCATAAGTGCCAGATGTTTTCTTCACAGAAGTTGGCGGCGTAGTTGAATTCTTTGATTTCCATTAGTCACCGCAAAAGTAGGAAGGATCTTTGCCATTGGTTAAACTTCATGGTTTAATATTTTTAAGAAGGAAAATGGTTGTTTTCTTCTGACCACCAAACCTTAAAAAAAAATTCATCACGATAGTGAATAGCCACTTTTCAAAATTCAGCCGTAATAAACCAGACACGTGTTAAAAAGAGAATTTAAGCTAAATAGCTTTTATTTATCATCCCAGATCAATTCTTTGACAATTATCTGATCTGTTTTACACACAGATCTATTTACTTTATATCGAAAATCGTTTTCAATTCAGATCAATATTCCATTATTACACCCATCGCCCCAATAACCTAATGAGTCTTGCTATCCTACTTTTGATATCAGCTGTCATTCTATTTGCGGCTTACCGGTTTTACGGAGCATTTGTTTACAAGAAATTTGGGCTGGACGACTCGCGAAAAGCCCCTTCACACCTACTTCGGGATGGAGTAGACTATGAGCCAAGCAAACCTATTGTGGTTTTGGGCCATCATTTTGCATCGATTGCAGGCGCGGGACCGATAGTTGGGCCAATCATCGCGGTAACCTTTGGATGGATTCCGGCCGTGATTTGGATTTTGGTAGGGGGAATTTTCTTCGGAGCGGTGCATGATTTGGGAAGCATGGCTGCCTCATTGCGAACTGAAGGGAAATCCATCGGAGTCATTATCCGAAATCAAATCGGGGTAAAAGGAAAACAGCTTTTTATCCTCTTCAGCTTTTCCACACTGATTTTGGTCATCGGAGTTTTCTCTGATATCATCGCCAAAACCTTTATTTCAAATCCGGGTGTCGCTTCAGCTTCGATTTTATTCATTTTTCTAGCTGTTGCTTTTGGGTATGTAAACCGGTGGGTTGGTAATGGGAAAATT
>DATIAI010000521.1:0-7596 GCA_035458065.1 Algoriphagus sp.
TAAATTAAAAGTTTATAAATTTGTAATCACATCTATCAATCACTTAAAATTTGAACAAAAATTTTTTGTCATGAAAAAATTTATACTCTCATCCCTTATGGCTGGCGCTTTAGCTTTAACTGCTAACGCTCAGGAATTCAACAAGTGGTCCATTGAGGCTACTGGTGGTTTCAACAAACCGATGGCACCCTTTACTGGTGGCTATCTATCTCCTACCCTGAACCTAGGTCACGTAGATTTTGGCGTGCGGTACATGTTCAATGAAAAATTCGGTCTGAAATTGGATTACGGACTCGGAACTTTCAAAGAAGTGGACGGAGAAAGCCCATCTTTCGAAACCAAGTACAACAGATTTAACCTTCAAGGGGTGGCCAACATTGGTCGTGTCATGAACTTTGAATCTTTCACCAGAACATTTGGCCTTTTGTTTCATGGTGGTGCAGGTATCGGGTTGGTTAATCCTGAAGAAAACCAATTCAATGATTTTGACGACAATGTTTACAACTTCATCTTCGGGATTACACCTCAAGTGAAATTGAGCGACAAAATCTCTTTGGTTGCAGATATTTCAACGATATTAAACGGTCGCCAGACAGTTACCTTCGATGGAGCTACTGCTATTAGACCTGACATCAGCAACGGTTACTATGGTGCAAATGGAACCTGGTGGACTGGAACTATCGGATTGAATTTCTACCTCGGCAAAGCAGAACAACATGCTGACTGGTATATCGCAGCCGACAAGTATGCTACTAAAGAAGAACTAGCTACTCAGATCAACGGAATCAAAGACATGTTGAAAGATTCTGATGGCGATGGTGTTCCAGATTATTTGGACAAAGAACCAAATACTCCAGTTGGAGCAAGAGTAAATTCTTCTGGAACAACTCTTGATTCTGATGGTGACGGTTCTCCTGACCACGTAGATAAGTGTCCATTCCTTCCTGGTCCTGCATCTACTGGAGGTTGCCCAGTTGAAGAAATCCGTGAGGAAATCGACTACATGAAGAAAGCTATCAATGACGGGTATGTTAACGTTTACTACGCATTTGACAGCGACAAGCCACTAGGTTATTCAGTAAGCGCAGCACAATATGTGTCCAACTTCTTGAAGAGAAACCCAGGTGTTTCAGTTGAAATCAAAGGATACGCTGACGAATTGGGTCCTGAAGATTACAACATGAAGTTGTCTGAATCTAGAGCAAAAGCAGTTTATGATTTGTTAGTAGCTTCTGGAGTAGATGCTTCAAGACTTTCCTTCAAAGGCTATGGCGAAGACACCTCAGTTGACAAAGCTTCTGCTGATGCCCGTCAAATGGCAAGAAGAGCTAGCTTTGAAATCAAATAAGCTTAAACCTTAGAATAAAGGGAGCCCGATCAAATGATCGGGCTTTTTTTTTGATTTTTCTCGAATGTATATGCTTATTTTTTACTTTTGGCAAGTCATCCAATTATCACCTCAATATCCCAAATGAAAAAGTACTTAATTCTCTTGCTCCTATTTGGTGCAAGCCTTAATTCTTTTGCCCAAAACGACTATAACAAATGGTCTCTGGAAGTTAATGGCGGATTTAATAAATCAATGGGGCCTTTGACTCCAGGTTATTTTTCTCCAACATTAAACTTGGGACATGTTGATTTTGGCACTCGATATATGTTTAATGAATACTTTGGATTCAAAGGAAACTTTGGATTTGGAAGCTTTTCCGAAGTGAAAAATGAAAGCCCAGAATTCACCACCAATTATTTAACAATCACTGCACAGGGGGTGGCCAATTTTGGCAGAATGTTAAATTTTGAAACTTTTTCAAAAAGACTTACACTTTTAGGACATCTAGGTGCAGGTGGAGGAAGAATGAATTTTGAAAACCAGGTTAGACCGACCGAACCGGATTATTATTACACTTTAACCTCAGGGATCACTTCTCTCTTCAAACTAAGTGAAAGGATTTCACTAGCTGGTGACATTTCAGTAAATGTAAACGGGAGGCAGACTTATACTTTTGATGGAAATTCTTATAATGCTCCTATCCAACCAGATCCTCCAACAAATCCTTTTGTCCACGCTACCGGAACTTGGTGGACGGGTACTTTAGGATTGAATTTTTATTTGGGAAAAGCTGAACAACATGCTGACTGGTACATCGCACCTGACAAGTATGCGACAAAAGTTGAATTGGCAGAGGCAATCAACGGAATCAAAGATATGCTGAAGGATTCTGACGGAGATGGGATATCGGATTATTTGGATAAGGAACCAAATACACCCGCTGGTGCAAGAGTCAGTTTTAACGGTGTTACAATGGATTCTGACAATGACGGAACTCCTGATCATCTTGACAAATGCCCATTTCTGCCTGGCCCTAGCTCAACCGGTGGTTGCCCTGTCGAAGAAATCGTAGAACAAGCGGACTTCCTCAAAAAAGCAATTAATGACGGTTATGTCAATGTATATTTTGGATTTGACAGTTCAAGACCATTGGCCTATTCCATTTCAGCTGCATCATTTGTCTCCAATTTTCTTCAAAAAAACCCGGGAGTAAAACTTGAAGTAAAAGGATATGCCGACGAGCTTGGTGGCGAAGACTACAATATCAAGCTTTCTGAAAAGAGGGCAAAGGCTGTCTATGATCTACTGATTGACTCAGGAATTGAACCTTCTAGGTTAACTTACAAAGGTTATGGTGAAGATACGAGCGTTGACAAATCCTCTGCAGATGCACGTCAAATGGCAAGGAGGTCCAGCTTTGAAATCAAATAGCTCCCAATTATCCAGCCCGGTTTTAATCAGCCGGGCTTTTTCTTTATTATTACAGAATGTTTGTTTTAGAAGAAAATGACTCCATTGGCAATCAGTTTATCGCTGAACTTCGAGACGTGTCAATTCAGGGGGATAGGTTGAGATTTCGAAAAAACCTTGAAAGAATTGGGGAAATCCTGGCTTATGAAATTTCCAAATCCTTATCATATCAGGTCAGGGAAATTCAGACTCCTTTAGCTAAAACTACAGTAAAGGTACCGTCTATTGATCCAGTAATTTTTGCAGTACTCAGAGCATCCCTACCTTTTTACAATGGTTTTCTGAATTTCTTCGATAAGGCAGAAAGTGGATTTATTGGTGCATTTCGGGAAGAAGGTGAAGGAGTAATTGAGATTAACCTGGGATATCATGCAAGCCCAAATATCCATGGTAAAACACTGATTCTGGCAGATCCAATGCTTGCCACCGGAAAATCTTTTTTTCGATCCATAGAAACAATCCTAACTCACGGCACACCTGAAATTATCCACATCGCTGCTGTAATTGCATCTCCTGAAGGAATAAAATACCTCCAAGAAAGAATCAAAGTTCCATTTAAATTATGGATTGGCGCAGTGGATCAATCGCTCAATTCCCAATCTTACATAGTCCCTGGATTAGGGGATGCAGGAGACTTGGCTTTCGGGGAAAAACTATAGCCTTATGATGGTTTATTTTTTATTGGCCCTGGGCCTTACCATTCTTCTTTTTGGGGGTAAAATACTTGTCGACGGGGCTTCTTCAATTGCAATAAAACTGGGAATGAGTACTGGCTTGATAGGGCTTACTGTTGTTGCCTTTGGCACTTCGGCACCGGAACTCTTAGTAAGCCTCACTGCCGCATTGAAAGGTAACAGTGATATTTCCATAGGAAATGTCGTTGGATCAAACATCGCTAATATCGGCTTGGTTTTGGGAATTAGCGGACTATTTTACCCGATTCTTATTCGAAAAAGTCATATCCGATTTGAGTATGGGCTTATGATTTTGGTTACGCTGATCTTTTATGCCCTAAGCTTTAACCTGTTAATTTCCAGATTGGAAGGAATCCTTCTTTTGACAGGATTCGTGGGATTCAATGCCTATCTATTTAAAAATCTGGGAAAGGGAATTCAAGAGGATAAAGAAGAAGTCGAAGCTGAAATAGAAGAAGTAAAAAACTATTCCTGGATTGCCTCAATTGGGCTCTTTGCTGGGGGAATAGTTGGACTGTATTTTGGTTCAGAGCTTTTGGTGAATAATGCTGTCTTGATTTCCAGGGAATTTGGAGTTTCCGAACGGATAATCGGTGTGACAATTGTGGCCATAGGAACCAGTCTTCCTGAACTGATTACTTCAATTATTGCTGCACTTTCCCGAAGGACCGATTTGGCATTGGGAAATATTCTTGGAAGTAACATCATGAATATTCTTTCAATTATAGGCTTGACAGCGATAGTAAAGCCCATTCAGATTTCCGAAGCTTTTATCCAATCTGATTACCTTTGGATGATTGGAATTTCCTTGTTGCTTTTCCCGTTGATGAAGACAAAAATGCGTATATCCAAAGTTGAGGGAATACTTCTTCTCCTTTCTTATACAGCTTACTTGATTTTCCTTTTATGAATGAATCACTGATTACATTCTTTGGAATCTACTTCCTAAGTATGCTCAAGTTTATCGCGGGTCCTGTTTTGGGTTCTGCTGCAGGATATAGCATTTGGAAAATCATCCTGGTAACCGTGTCTGGTATGATGACCAGTGTTTTTATTTTTACGTTGCTTGGAAGTCAGTTTAGGAAGATTTTGGCATTAAGGATAAAAAAGAAAAGTCCTGTTTTCACCAAAAAAAACAGATCTATAGTCCGCCTTTGGGCAAAATACGGAGAAGTCGGAATCGCTTTTTTCAGCCCTCTCTTTCTAACTCCGATCGGAGGAACGCTTATTTTGGTCTCGTTTGGGACAAAAAAGCGTAAAATATATTTTCACATGCTTTGGAGTGCCCTTTTTTGGTCCGTGGTTTTTGGGTTAAGTATAGATCAGATTTTAAAAATCCCCTTCTTTGACAGATTACTCGGGTAGGTTTTCGTCCGGTAAAATTTCGATATCCTGAATCAGGACCCGTTTGGAAATTTCCTGACCTGTCAAGGTCGCGGCTAAACCGCCCATTGCAGTCTCTTTATACCTGCTTTCCATGGAAGCACCTATTTCACCCATGGCTTCTATACATTCATCTACGGGAATCACTGCATTGACATTAGCCAAAGCGATCTGTGCCGAACTGAAAGCGATAGCGGCAGCACTGGCATTCCGAACCACACAAGGCACCTCCACCAATCCCGCTACAGGATCACACACCAAGCCAAGCATGCACTGAATGGTAATAGCCACGGCATTAAAAACCTGATCAATTGTACCCTCTAGACAATAAACTATGGCTCCTGCAGCCATAGCAGCAGCAGATCCGGTTTCGGCCTGACATCCGCCCACAGCACCTGCCAAACTCGCTTTTTCCTCAATAATAAGGGCTATACCTGCTCCGACTAACAGGCCTTCAAGAATTTTTGCGTCGGTTAAGCCATGGATTTCCTGCAAGGTGACCATGGTGCCTGGAAGTATACCAGATGCTCCGGCAGTAGGCGCGGCAACCACTCTCCCCATGCAGGAATTCACTTCTTTTGCCGCAAGTGCTCTGGAAATCAATTTTTGAAATTCAGGAGAAAGTACCGTCAGAGGATGATTGTATACTTTCTTCGCGCCGTTGTTAATCATCCCTGATCTGGAGGTCATTTCGTCCTCCAATCCGGTTTTTACGGCTTCTTTCATCACCGTGTAGGCGTTCTGAAGACCAGCCCAGATTTTCTCCTCGGAGGAATTCTTCTGCTCTACTTCATACTCAATCACAGATTGGACTAAGCCAATGTTATGGCTTTCACAATAAAGCTTCCAGCCTTTAAAACTTTCAAAAAGGTAGCACATACATACTTGGGTTTATAAAAGTAAAATGAACCTAACAACGAAATCGTTCCGGTCAGAAATTGAAATTTATCGTCTGCTTGATTGCGGGGTCCAAGCTCAAAGCAACTGGACAAGTTCGGGCGGCGTTTTTGAGTTTTTGAATAACCGTTGGGTCGTCCACCGGATTTTCCCAATGAAA
This sequence comes from Algoriphagus sp., assembly GCA_035458065.1. Classification (GTDB taxonomy): domain Bacteria; phylum Bacteroidota; class Bacteroidia; order Cytophagales; family Cyclobacteriaceae; genus Algoriphagus. The sequence continues at coordinate 5,936 of DATIAI010000521.1, forward strand.
ATCCACTACAATTTCCTGAATTTTCCTTGGAGAAGCCTGCATCACTTTAGTCACTTCCCAACTTAGCCCTTCCAAAGATTCTCCTTCCCGCTCTGCAACTATTCCCATGATAGTTACCATACAGCTACCCAATGCGCTTGATACCAAGTCCGTTGGAGAGAATGTTTCCCCTTTACCATTGTTGTCTACAGGCGCATCTGTGAGTATTTTGGTGCCTGATTGTAGGTGCTCAGAACGAGTCCTCAAATTCCCCAAATACGAACTTTTTATAGTGGGCATAAACTCTTACTTTTAAAATTCAGTTAAATACTTGAAATCAAAAATAGAGCAATATTTTCGACCAATTCGAATGAGCATGCTGAAATTAATCCTACCTGTATTTTTCCTGTTTATTTGCCTCGATGCTTTTTCCCAAAGGGAGGATGTGGGCAATTACGAGTATGATAAGGAATACCTTTTTGGACTGAATAAAAACACAAATGGTGGATTGATCGGCGGGTTCGTCTTCAAAGCAGGTACCAGATTGGATGATTCTCAATTTTCCTTTTGGGGAATCGAACTTTCCAACGTGAAAAATCCAAAGGAAGCCAGATACAACACAGTACTTGGAAACAGCTACATTTTCGGGAAATCAAATTACCTATATGCCATCCGCCCTCATTATGGTCGCGAGTTGGTACTGTTTAAAAAAGCACCTAATCAGGGAGTTCAAGTAAGCGCACTTGCTGCTGTTGGCCCTACAATCGGATTAATTGCACCCTATTACATCGAATACGCAATCAACCGTGTGGAAACAGTGACCGAGCAATACAATCCAGAAGTACACCAAAGCAGATTTAATATTTTGGGAACCGGACGACTTTTTGAAGGTATTGGACAATCTGAAATTGCGATCGGTGCAACTTTAAAAGCAGCTTTGATGTTCGAATTTGGAGTATTCAGAAGCAGCGCCACTGGTGTGGAGCTTGGATACATGATTGAAGGATACAATAAAGAAATCCCTCTGATCCCCACTTCCGAAAACAATCAGATATTCCAATCTGCCTATTTCACCTTCTTCTACGGCTTCCGAAAGTAATCGGAATTGGGTTTTTGAACCTGCCTGAATTACCTTTGCAACAAATCCGAATGTGATGATTGAATTACCCGTAATATCCGAAGAGGCCACCCGCCGCAAAAAGCCAGATTGGCTTCGAGTAAAGCTGCCTGTCGGAAAAGAGTACGCCAAAGTCAGAAAACTCGTCGACGAACATAAACTCCACACCATCTGCGAAAGCGGAAATTGTCCCAATATGGGAGAATGCTGGGGTGCCGGCACGGCCACTTTTATGATTTTGGGAAATGTATGTACACGTTCCTGTTCTTTCTGCGCAGTAGCAACAGGCAGACCTCCTGAATATGATGTTGATGAGCCTAGAAGAGTTGCCGAAGCAATTAAACTGATGGGCGTGAAGCACGCCGTAATCACTTCGGTAAACCGCGATGAATTGAGAGATCGTGGTGCTGAAATCTGGTATCAAACCGTAGTACAAACCAAGGAACTTTCCCCTGAAACCACTATCGAAACGCTCATCCCCGATGTCAAATCCAATTGGGAAGCACTTTATAGAATGATCAGTGGTGGACAGGAAGTGGTTTCCCACAACATGGAAACTGTCGGG
>DATIAI010000522.1:0-5053 GCA_035458065.1 Algoriphagus sp.
ACAAGGTTCTTTTCTTCGTGTATCGATGATGTACACGATTTTCCAGCCTTCGGCCATTTTGACCAGCTGAAAGGAATTGACTCCACAATGGCTGAAATTTCCGTTGACATAAAAGCGATAAGGTGTCCAGGCGGAAGCCATGGTCCCGTCCACTTTGATTTGGTATTCTAAAATCCGTTCGTCCAGATTGGTTTCGGCGGGCGTGGAGGCGATTCTTTTCACAAAATCCGCCACTGCATTACTTCCCACTTCGCTCCCTTCCGGCTTGGAAATCACTGTCTGCATCATCGCATTTGGGGAAAAAGCTGCCGCCACTTGATCGGCATTCTTGGCCCGCATCCCATCGAACAAACTTCTGATCACTTCCTCCACTTGCTTTTCTTCCTGTTGGGAAAAAGCATTGAAACACAAAAATAGGCCCAAAAGGCCAGAAAGTAGAATCGTTTTTTTCATCTGAAACATATTAAACACCTCCATAAAGTTTGAAAGTCATATTTCTTAGCGCCGGATTGTTGACTGCGTAATGCATGGATTCCGCGATGTCTTTGGCGCTAACCCACTTAGTGAAATCTGCATCCGGCATAGCTGCACGGTTGGCTTCGGTATCAATAATACTTGGAACAAAAACATGACTCCTGATCTGGGTGTCTTTGACCTCATCTGCGAGTATTTCTGCCAGCGTCAACACCAACTTTTTGCTCATCGCATATGCGATGGTATCCATCGCATCTGAGAGTTCCAATGCGGGTCTGGCGCCAACAAACAGAAAAGTGCCTTTTTGCTGCTTCTTCATAATCGGTAAAAAGCCCCTGACCAGATGATAGGTACTGAAAAAATTCAGGTGAAACATGGACTGAATGTCTTTTTGGGAGGTCGACTCAATGGTTCCCATGGCAAATCCTCCAACGATCATCGCCAAAGCATCGAGGTCATTGTATTGCATTTGAAATTCTCTGACAAATTCTAGGACGGCATTTTCGTCCGTCACGTCTACTTCATAGCAATCATCTGCTTCATCCACAGACTCCTCATGGCCAGGCCTTAATAGGGCAATTACATGATACCCTTCCCGCTTGAATTTCTCCACTACAGCTCTTCCTAGACCTCCTGCTGCACCTGTTACAATTATATTTCTGCTCATGTCTGGTCTGATTTCATTGCGATAATTGCTAAAATTAGGCTTTATTTTTCGATTGAAGCATGAATCACCTCAAAAGCAGTATCCAGGTCAAAGAGAATGTCCGCAGAAGAAACTTTGCCATTAAACTTCTCCTGTTGATCATTTTAGAAGTTTTTTATGAAGGAGACACCTTTTTGAGGCCATTGTTGGAGAAATATGAAATTATCAACCACATTATCCGGGCCTTGATTTTCCTGATAGGTGCCAACCTGATCATTTCATTGGGCCGGATTATCACCCTTAGAATTTATCTACAACAGCGGGAAGACTCCAAAGTTCAGCCGAATTTTGTGATAGGCATTGACCGGATTGCAGGAATTCTCAACAGCATTGGATTATTGATTTGCCTAATGCTCGCATTTGGCATCCGACCTTTGGAGTTTTTGACAAGCATTACCATTGTCGCGGCGGCGATTGCGCTTTTGACCAAGGAATACATTACCAGCATTGTGAATGGTCTGATTATGATGTTTTCCGACCAACTGGAAATTGGAGACAAAATTCAGGTAGGAAAACACATCGGGTTCATTCGCGACATCACCCTGATCAATCTGGTTTTAAAAAATGATTCCGGGGAAATCATCCTGATTCCAAACACCATGGCTTTGACAACAGATGTGGTCAACTTTTCCAAAAACAATACTCACCAAGTAATTTTCGATGTGGAGATCTCAGCCAAAAGTGAAATCCTTTTGGTTCCGTTGGAGGAAAAACTCGTTTCGATTTTGGAAAAATTCAAAGAGGTAGTTTTCTCCGAAGGAGCCCAACTGAATGTGATCGAGCGAAAAGCCGAAACTGTATTGGTGAGGTTTCAATTCCCGATCAAAACCGGAGAAAAATCCACCGAGATTTTAGTCAAAAAAGATATCAACCAAGCCCTGATCGACTGGAGCCATGAACAACGAAAAGCCTAATTATTTTGATCTGGTATATCAGGTGGTTCGAGAAATCCCAAAAGGAAGGGTCACGAGCTATGGGACAATCGCACATTATCTCGGGCTCAAAAGCGGGGCAAGGATGGTTGGTTATGCCATGAATGCGGCTCATTCCATGCCTGACGTCCCGGCACAGCGTGTGGTCAACCGGAATGGATTGCTAACTGGAAAGAACCATTTTGAGACTCCCACCAGAATGCAAGAATTGCTGGAAGCAGATGGAGTAAAAGTGGAAAATGACCGAGTCTTGGATTTTGAAAAAGTCTTTTGGGATCCTGAAAAAGAGCTTGGACTTTAATCTTTTTTGCGCAGCAAGTAAAGCCCCAAAAACATCAGCAGTCCATTCAAAATCAATGCCTCAAAGCCGAATTTATAGCCCCAAAGCAGTTTTTCAGAATTTTGGCTGATCAGGAAGGTGACAATCGGGGCTGCTACGGCGATGTATGGAACCCACATGTCTTTTACTTTCCACTTCGTGAAAAGCCCAAATGAATACAAACCCAAAAGTGGCCCATAAGTATATCCGGCAATGATGAAAACCGAGTTAATCACACTCTGGTCATTGAGCCAATAGAAAGCCAGGATCAACAAAAACATCAGGCCTGTAAATGTAATATGAACCTTCTTTCGGATTGCGACCCTTTTTTCAGGAGCATATTTTCGATCAATCTGAAGAAAATCAATACAAAAAGAAGTGGTCAGTGCGGTAAGCGTAGAATCAGCACTGGAATATGCAGCTGCTGTGATTCCCAAAACAAATACTATTCCTGCAAAAGCAGAAAAGTGCTCGGTAGCCAACATTGGGAATAGCTGGTCAGATTTCGATGGAAGCGCGATCCCTTTGCTTTCTGCGTACAAGTATAGCATTACTCCCAGGGAAAGGAAAAGAAGATTCACTATCACCAAAATGATAGTAAACCAAAACATATTTTTTTGAGCGTCACCGATATTCCTGCATGTCAGGTTTTTCTGCATCATATCCTGATCCAGTCCAGTCATGACAATGGTAATGAATGCTCCAGAAATGAATTGCTTGAAGAAATTTGTTCCGGCCTTCCAGTCCCAGTCGAAAATCTCCGACCTGCTGTCTTCAGCAACTGATGAAATGTAGTCCCCGAGGCTTTTTATCCCAATTTCATTTCCGATAAAGAAAATCGTGATTACCACAGCAGCAAGCATAAAGGCTGTTTGCAGAGTATCAGTCCAAACCACGGTTTTGATCCCGCCTTTGTAGGTATAAAGCCAAATCAATCCTACCGTGATCAAAACCGAAACCCAAAATGGTATCCCGAGAGAATCAAAAAGAATCAATTGTAAAACGCTGGCGACCAAGTAAAGTCGGAGCGAAGAGCCCAAAGCTCTGGAAAGAATGAAGAAAAACGCTCCTGTTTTGTAGGACCAAAATCCAAAACGATCTTCCAGATAAGAATAAATGGAAACCAGATTTAATCTGTAGTAAAGTGGCAATAAAACTTTGGCAATCGTAAAATAACCTACTGTATAGCCCAGCACAACCTGAAAGTAATAGAAGTTGGTATTGCCGACTTCACCGGGTACTGAAATGAACGTAACTCCTGAAAGTGAGGCCCCTATCATGCCAAAAGCCACCAAGAACCAAGGTGATTGCCTGTCCCCGGTAAAGAAGGATTCAGCGGTTACTTTCCGGGATGTAAACCAAGAAATCAAAAAAAGTAAAAGAAAATAGGCCGAAATGACCAACAAGACTACTTGGGGATTCATAAAGGAGGATCGAGTTGGTCGCTAAGTTGTCTATTATTCTTAATTTTGCAAAATGAACCAACTAAGCGTCACACTTCCCTATATAGAGGAATCGGAAATCCTTCTGGAGGATTTACTGGATCAGGAAGCCCTTGATCTGGTGGTCTTCAATGACGATGTCAATACATTTGAGCATGTGATTGCCATTCTTATGAAAGTTTGCAAACATTCACACGAGCAAGCGGAACAATGCACGCTGATTATCCATTACAAAGGAAAATGCGCTGTAAAAAAAGGCTCTAGAGAAGAACTGAAGCCGATGTGTGAATCAATTCTAGATGCCGGAATTCAGGCAGCAATACTTTAATCCCATTCCGTTGAATTTCCCTTCCAAATTAATTGAGGATGCAGTCACCGAAATATCCCGACTCCCGGGTATCGGAAAAAAGACTGCTTTGCGCTTGGCACTGCATCTTTTGAAACAGAATGAGGCTGTCACCGGAGCTTTGGCCCTCTCACTCACTCAAATGAGGGAGCAAATCCGCTATTGCAAAAACTGCCACAATATTTCCGATCAGGAGGAGTGCAGCATCTGCAAAAGTCATCGGAGGGACAGGTCTGTAATTTGCGTAGTGGAAGATATTCGCGATGTCCTCGCCATCGAAAATACCAATCAATATCAGGGACTTTACCACGTCCTAGGAGGAGTAATTTCTCCAATTCAGGGAATAGGTCCGGAGGAGCTGAAAATAGAAACCCTCATAAATCGAGTCACAATCGGGGAAGTTTCAGAAGTAATTTTGGCCTTATCAGCCACAATGGAGGGCGATACGACTTCATTTTACCTCAGCAAAAGGCTCAAAGAATCCGGAATCAAGGTAAGTACCATCGCTCGGGGAATACCTGTTGGCGGGGAGTTGGAGTTTACGGATGAAGTCACCTTGGGAAGAAGTATTTTAACCAGGATAAATTATCATCAAGAGTAAAGATTTATTTGCAAGGAACTATTCCCGTTCTATATTTGCACTCCGTTTGGGGGATTAGCTCAGTTGGCTAGAGCGCTACACTGGCAGTGTAGAGGTCATCGGTTCGAATCCGTTATCCTCCACTTATAAAGGCAGTTTTCCGACTGCCTTTTGTTTTTTAACCACTTTTTTGTTGTCGAAAATGTATTTTGTTTACATCCTTTTCTCTCCAAAAGCTGGAAAATACTACGTTG
>DATIAI010000523.1:0-5893 GCA_035458065.1 Algoriphagus sp.
AAAACTGGCAAAAGCGGCTGGATTCCCTCCGATAATTCTATCTCCAGTTGCTCCACTGGGCACCTGCTCAGTAGTGGCCAAAGCGAGCCAAAACAATATGATCAGTGCCTTGAGAAATACCGAAGTAGTTTCCGATGCCACCAATGTGCTTGCTTTGCAGCTTGCCCTCAATCAGAAAAAGAATCCAAAAATAGGGTCGGAAAGTTATGCCACTGTCCATAGACATGTACGGGCCCAGCACTACGATAACCCAAACTTTACAGCCCATTTTGGGATTTTCTGTTTGGCTTCAGCCGGAAAGGACCTTGGTAATTTTGACTTTGAACTTGGTGAGGCAAACCGTCATATTTCACTGATATTGAATGTTTTAGAAAAGCACTTCTCAAAAGACAAGTTGTCATTCAAGTTCTTTCTCAGAGATGAAAATCCTAAACTCAAATCTCGATTGGATGAAAAAGAAAATTGCTGGGCTGGTTACCCTGTCCATTTTGAAACAGATACCTCTCAGGAATATTACAGCTTATTTCAGTTTAAAATCTATATCAAAGTGGGTGAATATCTGATTGACTTTGCTGACGGTGGGCCTGTGGATTGGGTGGGTAAATTAACCGGAAATCAAAAAATGAGATCCTTTATCAGTGGAATCGGTTTGGAACTGGTATTGAAGCTTGCAGGAATTGACAAGAAATAAAGTTTAACTTTTTACTTCCTAAGAGGCTTAAATTAAAATTTTGCCCATGAAATTTCTCCTGATCTCTATTGGAACTCGAGGTGATATTGAACCATTTCTCGCTCAGGCAGAAATTCTGGCCGATGCGGGCTATGAAGTTCATTGCCTATTTCCGGAGCAGTTTCGGGAGACAGTGGAGAAAATGGGATTTCAGTTTCTCGGCTTCGACAAGCGATTTTTGGAAATGCTGGATAGCGATTCCGGTAAGTCCGTTATGGGTGGTGGTGGCAATACTTTTATTAAAATCAAAAACTTTCTCAACCTCATCAGGACTTCATTTGGACTTCAAAAGACTCTGAATGCTCAACAAAAGGAAGCGATCGATTCCATTCAACCAGATCGGGTAGTGTTTCATCCCAAAGCACTTTATTGCACACTTCCTGCAATGGCTGAACCCAAAAAGTATTTTCAGCTCTCTCCTATCCCTAATCTTATTCATCCCAATCCGGAATTTCCGCATTTGGGACTTTCCAAATGGAAACCATTTTCCGCCAAGTGGAATCTCAAAACCTATGACTGGGTCAATGGTGCGAGATATTTAACATTCAATAAATTCCTTAGGGAGTATTATCAAAATTTTCCAGGGATTGATTTTTCAGTCAAATCCATCAAAAACTTTGAGCGAAACCACCTTCAGGTCTTGTATCAGATTTCTCCGACACTTTATCCTAAACCTGCCAGTTGGCCGCAAACTGCCTACATCACGGGTTTTTTTGCCCGAAATCAAAATCAATCCTATTCACCCGATCCTTCACTTGAAGCTTGGCTTGGCAATTATCCCAAAGCAATCCTGCTGACTTTTGGATCCATGTCGAATCCCAAACCGCTGGAATATTCCACAAAGATTATTCAGCTTCTGAAAAAGCACGGGATTCCAACTATTGTCAATTTATCTTGGGGTGGATTGCAAAAAGTAGAGCCCAGCGGGGATTCGATTTATTATGTCAACCAGATTCCCTATGACTGGATTTTACCGAAACTCTATGGGATTATCCATCACGGTGGATCGGGTACTACCCACAGCGCTGCAAAATCCGGAGCGGTTCAATTGATTGTTCCGCATATAATGGATCAGTATTTTTGGAACAGATTAATCAATTCCAAAGGTCTGGGGCCTTTGGGCACTAGTATTCATAATTTCGATTCCGGTAAGTTTGAAAATGCTCTGGTGGATTTCTGGACAAATCCAGAATATAAAGCCAAAGCAAAATCCATTTCAAGTAATATGACTAACGAAGCTGATCCTAAAACCCTCATCAAGCTTTTAACCCAAGACTAATATGATATCCAATCTTCGATTAGCGATTTTTTCATTCGCAGTCCTTCTTAATTCCTGCGGTTCAAAACAGGAAGTCAATTTTATCGCTTCCGAAAAAGAGCAATATAGACCGGATTACCACTTTACCCCTGCCAAAGGCTGGATGAATGACCCCAATGGGATGTTTTTCCTCGATGGGGAATATCATTTGTTTTACCAGTATTATCCGGACAGCACTATTTGGGGACCCATGCATTGGGGCCATGCTGTTTCCAGGGATTTGGTCAATTGGGAAGAACTTCCGATTGCTCTGTATCCGGATAGTCTGGGCTATATTTTCTCAGGAAGTGCAGTGTATGACAGTGAAAATTCCTCCGGCTTGGGAACCGCAGAAAATCCTCCGATTGTGGCAATTTTCACCTATCATAATGCCGAAGGGGAAAAATCAGGAGCAACAGATTACCAAACTCAGGGAATCGCTTTTTCCTCTGACAAAGGCCGAACCTGGACAAAATTTGAAGGAAATCCGGTTTTGCCAAATCAGGGAATCCGGGATTTTCGAGACCCAAAAGTTTCACAACAAGTCAAATCTGACGGAACAAAGGAATGGGTCATGACTTTGGCTGTTCAAGATCGGGTCCAGTTTTTCGGTTCATCAGATCTCAAAAATTGGAAGCTTCTCAGCGAATTCGGTGAGGGAATCGGAGCGCATGGTGGCGTTTGGGAATGTCCGGACTTAATTCCTCTCACTGCTCCCAACGGAGAACAAAAATGGGTTTTACTTTTAAGCATCAATCCCGGTGGACCTCAAAAAGGCTCTGCCACTCAGTATTTTATAGGAAGCTTCGAAAACGGAACCTTTACACCTGATGACACCATGATCCGTTGGCTGGATTATGGACCCGATAATTACGCTGGAGTGACTTGGTCAAATCTTCCGGCTGAAGAAGACAGGACACTTTTCATCGGATGGATGAGTAATTGGCTTTATGGACAAGTCGTTCCAACCAAATCCTGGAGATCTGCGATGACTGTTGCCCGGGAGCTTAGCCTAGTTGATATCAATGGTGTTTTGCTGGTGAAATCTGCACCGGCAAAAGAACTTGAGATCCTTCGAGGCGAAGAAATCGAAGTCTCTCAAGCTTCCAATCTTCCTTCGCAGGCGGCAGAGATCAGTGCAAAACTGGATGGCTCGGATGGTTTTGCTTTGACCATCTCGAATGAGCTGGGAGAAAAGCTTGTAATATCCAAAGAATCTGGACTTGTCTCTGTGGACCGATCAATGGCAGGAAAATCTGATTTTCATGTGGATTTTGCTGCCATCCATTCTGCTCCCATGAGCTGGAAAGCTGAAAATCTCAAGATTTTCCTTGACGCAAGTTCTGTCGAAGTTTTTGTAAATGATGGAGAACTAGTCATGACTTCCCTTCTTTTCCCAAATTCCCCATGGAAAAAAGTGGAATTCCAACAGGGAATTGAAAGCGGAGTTGTTTACCCTTTAAAAAATAGCGGGCAATGATTTTGATTTTCACATGCATATTCGCTTACATTTGAAGTTTATTCGAAGATCAAAAAAATGAAAAATCAGAAAATCGCCTTCCTATTGAGCCTATCCTGGCTGATTGGGCTTGTCGCTGTATTTTCATTTCCGCCTGAGATCAAAATCAAATCGGATGGTTTTACCCATCAATCCGAACTGAGAGAAATCACAGCTCCTGAATTGGTCTTAAGGACTTCCGGACAATCACCGGAGGTCCCTGCCTTCAAAGCCGATTTACATTTTTCAGATCTTCTAGGATCCTATTCGGATATTGACTTTGTTCCTTCCCTTTCACAATACTTGTCGCCTTCCTTTTTCACAAAGTCCAAGGCGTTATTTGATGTATTGATCACCTTCTTTTACTTTTTCTATACCTGGTAGGCAGTGTTTTTTTCTGGGCCAAAAGGCCAAAAACACATCTTTAATTTAATCTACCAAATACCATGTTCGATATCGATATGCCCACACTTATTGTGGCAAGTTTATTCATTTTGGCAGTAGCCGCCATTTTCGTTTACTATAGCCTGAAAAACAGGAAGACTAGAAAAGAGTTTTACGATAAATTCAATCGCTTCATATCAGGTAAAAATTTAAACCCTGATTTAAAAGAAGACTGGAGAAATCGCTATATCTTGGGTCTAGATCAAACCAAGAATACGCTTGTTTATTGTAATTTTGGAGAAGATGAACAAAAAATTACAGTAGCCCTTCCCGAAGTAAGTAAAGTCAGTGTTGCAGAGACCTTTCAGGAATCGGAACAAGCTACCAATACAAGAAAAATACTAGACCAACTAGCATTGAAAATCCAGTTTAAAGCCCCGGGAAAAGAAGCGCTTTCCCTTCTGATTTATTCGGCGGAAGAGTTTTCGGATTTGCTTGGAGAAACTGTACTGGCTTCCAAATGGGCAGAACTAATTAACCAACGTATTAAAAATTAATTCAAGGGGCTTCCAATCAAACGGAAGCCCCTTCTCCGTTTTTAAACCTTAATCTATGAGTGTAAGCAAAGAATCCTGGGGCTCCCGGATTGGTCTGATCCTGGCCATGGCTGGAAACGCTGTCGGACTGGGCAATTTTCTCCGATTTCCCGTACAAGCAGTTCAGAATGGAGGTGGAGCCTTTATCATCCCCTATCTGATCTGTTTCCTTTTGATGGGAATTCCTCTATTATTCATTGAATGGTCGGTAGGTCGATACGGAGGAAAATTGGGTAACCACAGCACCCCTTATATTTTGGATTCGATGAGCAAAAAGCCCATTTGGAAGTATATAGGGGTTTTTGGAATCTTCACCAATATCGCTGTCGTAGCTTATTACACCTACATAGAGTCTTGGACATTCCTCTATGTATTTCATAGCATTTTCGGGACTTTCACCGGAATGGGTAAAGAGGAAATCAGCCTATTTTTCGACAATTACGTCAACTTGACAGGGTCAAACATGGGCATTCCAATGCTTCCGGCAATCATTTACATTCTGGTATTGGCAGTCAATGTTTACATCCTTTCCACTGGACTTGGCGGTATTGAGAAAGTAGCAAAGATCGGAATGCCATTATTGATCCTTTTTGGGATAGTATTGGCTTACCGTGGTTGGACCATGGGTGCTGACTTTGCATCTGATGCTTTTCCGGATGCCGATGCTTGGGATGGGATCAATTTCCTCTGGACACCCCAGTATACTTCACTGGCTGATCCAAAAGTTTGGCTGGCAGCTGCCGGGCAGATTTTCTTCACGCTATCAGTCGGAATGGGTTCCATCCAGTGCTATGCTTCTTATATGAAAGAGAATCAGGATATCGCACTCAACTCGGTCACTGCCGGATTTACCAATGAACTGGTTGAGGTTCTTCTTGGAAGTGCTATTGTAATTCCAATTGCAGCTGGTTTCCTTGGCTTGGATTGGGTATTGGAAAATGCCGGTTTTGGTATGGCCTTTCAGACGATGCCCTATCTGTTCCAACAATGGGGTGCAGTCTTTGGGGTAGTGGCAGGAGTTTGTTGGTTTGGTTTGCTTTTCTTTGCAGGAATCACCTCCTCATTGGCCATGGGTACCCCTTGGATGGGATTCATGCAGGATGAATTTGGATGGGGAAAAGTAAAAGGCGCTCTTTCATTTGGTTTAATTGCCCTTGCCATGGGACTTCCTACAGTCTTGTTTTATCAATATGGCTATTTTGATGAGTACGACTATTGGGGAGGCACAGTCAGTTTGGTAGTTTTTGCCTTGCTCGAAACCATCCTGTTTGCCTGGGTATTCGGGATGGAAAAAGGTTGGGCCGAAATCAACAGAGGCGCTGACATCCGCATTCCGGGAGCATACAAATGGATCATGAAGTATGTCACGCCGGTTCTGCTTCTTTTGG
>DATIAI010000524.1:0-7174 GCA_035458065.1 Algoriphagus sp.
CAGATTATGGCCCAGAAATGAAAATTCCTGCTTACCAATCCCAGCCCTTTCCCCATGCCACACATGCAGCAATGGTGGGGCGGATCGATCGTTTCGTAGGTGAAGTAATTGAAAAGTTGGAGGAACTTGAGCTTGCTGAAAACACCATCGTGATATTCACTTCAGACAATGGCGCACATCAGGAAGGCGGCGCTGATCCCGATTTTTTTGATTCCAACGGCCCATTTCGAGGTTACAAAAGGGATCTGTACGAAGGGGGAATTCATGTTCCCTTGATTGTGAAGTGGCCAGGGAAAATAAAGCCTGCCAGCGAATCTGCACATGTTTCGGCCTTTTGGGATTGGTTGCCGACTTTTGCCGACTTGATCGGTCAACCTCAACCTGAGGAAATTGATGGAGTTTCGCTTTTGCCCACTCTTTTGGGAGAAGCCAAGCAAAAGAAACACGATCATTTATATTGGGAATTTCATGAATTGGGCGGTAGGCAGGCGGCGTTGAAAGACGGATGGAAGCTGGTGAAGTATCAGGTGAAAGACGCTGAAAAAACGACGGTTGAACTCTTCAATATTGGTGTTGATCCCGGGGAAACACAAGATTTAGTTTCCGAAAATCCTGAAAAGGTAGCCGAGCTGGAAGAATTCATCCGAAAAGCTCATAAGCCAAATCCGGTGTTTAAGCTCTTCGAAAAATAAACAGGGGCCGTAGCCCCCGTTTTCCTTACCCAATCATTTACTTATTACCCTATAAGTAAAATGAATTTACAATCCCAATTAACATTAACTATCCTTCTCTGACCTGCTTTTGGAGTTTTTCCAATCCAAGGCTACTATCGCCCAATTTTGGGTAGAATCGTCAAATTCATGGATAATTCTAAAGCCTACCCGTTGGTGAGCTTTTATGGATCTCATATTTGAAATGGCAATCTCCGTGATAGCAAAATCGAAGCTTTCTGAAAAAATACTCTTATAAGCTTCATACATCTTGTCAAAAATCCCCTGGCCTCTATAGTTTTTGTCCACGCAGATTTGCCCGATAACCAGGTAATTGTAATTAGAAACAGGTTTTCCCTCAAAAATCACTTGATCGAACTGCTCAAACATGGGCACAAGCACAGGAATTAAAGTCTTGGATGCTTTGGTCATTGCCAAAATATAGCCGATCACTTTTTCTCCGTCTTTGGCGATTAGATGTGGGGCAATTTTATTCATTCCCGCAAGTTGATCAAAGCTATGATGCACCGTCACAAATCCCTGTTCCGATTTTTCGGAATCAGAAATGTTCTGTGGTAAATTAATGCGTTGAAGCGATAAAATCCCTTCCAGTTCTTCCCTGGATTCAGCAGATTTGAATTGTATCATTTAAATAAAATTTCGCGCAATCTAGCCGAAAAAGTTTCAATTTTCCGCGCTAAATCAATGGTTTTACCTTTTATCCCAAGGCTGGCAATTTCAAATCGGAATTGCTTAGTTTTAAGTGTCAACCCAAATGAATATGAAATCGAGCATGACTAAAAAGTCACATACTGGGATAATTATCAACATGTGAGATTCTCCCGAAGGAAAATCGGGACAGGCTATCTGACCATTAAAAAACAATAATAAACAGATGAAATTCAACAAGTATTATTTCGGCCTTTGGACTCTCCTTTTTGCGCTCTTTGCATTTTGGCAATTCAATGACCCTGATCCTGAGGTCTGGATCAGCATCTATGCCGCTGCGATGGTTTTTTGCCTTTTGGGTATCAGAGGGATTTTTCCCAAAATTCCTTTGACCCTCGTAGTTGTTCTTTGTGTTTTAGGAGCGATTTACATGTATCCCGGAGGAGTGGGGGATTGGATCGCCGACGAATGGTCCCAGAAAGATCTTACCATGAAGACGCCTCAAATGGAAGAAAACCGTGAAACCTTCGGATTAACGGTGATCGCCTTGGTTCTCAGCCCTGCCCTGTACAAAGCCTGGAAAAAGTAACATGGCTGCGCGAAACACGCTCAATGAAAATATGCCTTTGGCAGATTAACTTGGGCTTCGCCTCAGGAGATAATGCCTCAGCACTAATGAATTAATCCAAAAGGTTGCCAGAACTTGAATGGTTTAATTAGACGCAGAAAACTTAAATTTTATCCGTATAAAAGTAAGTGTAACTCAAATTTTCTTTAAGTAATTCAACCTCCTCAGGAGGACTTATTTCTATTGTATTATATTTCAAATCAAACCCATTAACCTGATGAAAAAAATCTCCACTTTAATTCTGACCATGCTGATATCTGTCGGCTTATTTGCCCAGCAGGGCATCAAATCCAAGTATTTCGAAATGCGAACTTACACCGCTTCAGAGGGGAAAATGCCCGATCTGATCAAGCGGTTTCAGGATCATACCCTGAAGATTTTCAAGAAAAATGGAATAGAAAATGTCGCCTATTTTATTTCTGACGAAAATCCGGACAAGACTTTAACCTTTATCATCGGTTATCCTGATGCCGCCTCGAGAGATGTGCTTTGGAATAAATTTGCCAACAGTGAGGAGTGGCAGAAAGTTTTCAAAGCTTCCGAAGCCAATGGACCCTTGGTACAAAAAGTTGATCAGGTCTTTATGGTTTGGGCAAATGATCTAAACGATCACAAAAAGCCAAAACCAAGCGGGATTTTCCAGTTGAGAACCTACCATTGTTTCCCTGGCAAAATTGAAAATATCCAGACTCGATTCAGAGATCATACCCGTGATTTGTTTGAAAAGCAGGGACTGAAAAATTATCCTTATTGGCTGACAGTAGAAAAGGATGGCGCTCAACCAAAGCTGGTTTATCTGCTTGGTCATGAAAACAAAGAAGAATTCAATGCTGCCTTTGACCGATTCAGAACTGATCCAGAGTGGGTAAAAGTCCGGGATGAATCAGAAGCCTCCGGGAAAATCGTGGAGAAAGTAGATGCGGTATTCTACAAAACCTTGCCTTTTTCTCCGATGAAATGACGGGGAATTGGAATGTTGAAAAATTGAAATATTAACCACCTGACCCAAATTTCGACATTCAAAATTCACCGTTGGATTTTCGATACTTAAATTGGAATGTTGAAGAGTTGAATGATTAGCGACAAACCTACCGGCAGACTCGCCAATCCTGCGTCATAATTCGGAAATCAAATTTCCCAAAAAAAACTAAAGTAAAAAGCCATCCTGATTCGTTCAGGATGGCTTTTTGATTTAAACGGGTTTAAGTTTTTACTTCGAGTTGAAGGTGATTCCCATGAGAATGAATGTTCCCAATTCTGCACCTTTCGCATCACTGACAAAGAAGAGTTTATGCTTTTTGCCATCCGGAGTTCCGGTAACCTCAATCTGAGCCTGATGCATCAGGATAGGCATTCCCGGAGCAGCAAAACCAGCGCTTGGCTGTTGACTTCCTTTCGCTACCACTGGGCCAGTTGGACTATCGAGACGAATTTCGAAATCAACAGGTACTTTGATCGGTTCTTGAGAAGCAGTCATCAATGTCACTGAACCGACACCTGTCAAGTCTGTCGCTGGCAGTGCAAATGAACCCTGCTGGGCCGGAACCATCAACAAGTGTCTTCCGTCAAATACCATCTTGGTGTAGACATTGAATTCCCCTGCCTGAGCCATATCGACCGTATTTGGAGTCAAAACCAATGAGTTCGAGCCAGTCAAAGGCTTGATGTTTTCTCCACCTTTATCTGTATAAGAAGCTGAAATTATCAAAGCACCTGTAGGTGATGCAGGCTTACCCAGTGTTGGATCTAATGTTCCTTTGGCAGGAAGGCTAGGTTTGGATTCCTCTCTCAAAGAAAGAATGTATGTCACCAAGGCATTAGCATCTCCCGACTTCAGATCTGGATTGGCAGGCATGACGGTTTCACCCCATACACCTCCGCCTCCGTTTTTGATCTTGTTGAGCAGATAATTGCGGTCTCTTTCACGGTATTTTTTGGCAACTTCAGTGTAGGCCGGTCCGATAGAAGCTTCGCTTTCCTTATGACAAGTCTTACAGGTCAGGGATTGAACTAAGGCTTTCCCATTCATGGCTTCACTCATGATCTTGTGTCCCATATCGGCTTCTGCCATGTCCAGTCCAGAGATATAATCTGCTGCCACAAACAAGGTACTCAGATCAGTGGAAGCAGTTGGATCGTCTTGATCTGACACCGAAACGGAATAGTTAACTTTTTTACCCGGGAAATAGAAAGACTGGTTACCGTCGATGCTGATTTGGATATCAGGTGCAAAATTACCGGAATAGACACCAACAGGAAGGCTTTCACCGATAAGCCCTGCCGGATCAGATGCAGATACTTTTACCTCAAAGTCTCCCACGGTATTAAAAGTATGAGTCAAGGTAGGCTCTGTCGTGGATTTTGTTTCGCCATTTCCTAAGTCCCAATTGTAGGAGAGGGGGTCTTTTTCGGGATCACTGGCGGAGGCCGTGAAGGTGACTGTTAGCGGGTTGCTTCCTGAAGTTTTATCCACTTTTAGGTCAGTGACCACCGGAGCTCGATTGCCTCCGTTGAAATCAATTCTGAAAAGTCCTGAATCCGGATTTTTGCTGAACCAGCCGTTTCCATACTCCAGGATGTAGATTTTTCCGTCAGGACCCATTTCCATATCGATCGGCGCGTTGAATTTGGTGCCGGGCATGAAAGATTCCATCTTGTCAAAATCACCGTTTTCCTTCATGGTGACTACTTTGATCCAGCCTCTGATCCACTCATAGATGAACAGTTTTCCGTCAAAATAGTCAGGGAATCGGGTTTCAGCAGGATACATATCTGAATAATATACCGGGCCTGCCATAGCATTTCTTCCTCCAGTTCCCACTGCCGGGAAGTCCGGGGAAGCTGCATAAGGGTACCAAATAAATGCAGGTTCAGTTGGAGGCAATTTCTTTAATCCGGTATTGTTTGGGGAATTGTTTACAGGACCATTCACATCAAATGCTGCCCCGATTTCTCCTGTTTCGTAATTGAATTCCCGATAGGGGTAATTTTTTCCAATAGTATAAGGCCATCCGAAATGTCCTGCCTTTCTCGCTTGGTTCACCTCGTCATAGCCTCGGGGACCTTTCACGTCCAAAGAATCATTGTTGGCATCAGGCCCCACTTCACCCCAATAAAGGAAGTTGGTCTTCTGATCCACTGAAATTCGGTATGGGTTTCTGAGTCCCTGTACATAGATTTCCGGTCTGGTGCCTTCGGTTCCTTCCTGATAAAGGTTTCCTTCCGGAATGGAATAGGAACCATCTTCGTTGATTTTGATTCGGATGATTTTCCCTCTCAGATCATTTGCATTGCCAGAGCTACGACGGGCATCCCATTGCTTCCTGCCATCTCTTCCGTCTAGGGGAGCATATCCGTTCAGGGTGTATTTTGATTCATTTTGGTTAAATGGTGTGGAATTGTCACCTGTTGAAAGATAGAGCAAACCATCTTTTCCAAAAGCAATCGAACCGCCAGTGTGACAGCAAATGCCTCGCTGGGAATAGAGTTCCAAAATCACTTGCTCGGAAGCCATATCCCACACACCGTCTTTATAAACAAACCGGGAAAGTCGGTTGATTTCTTCCTCGCCAGTTGGAGCGTAGTAAGCATAGATGTAATGGTTTGTTGCGTAATTGGGGTCTTTTTGCAATCCCAGCAATCCTTCTTCCGCATTCACACCTTTCACATCGGTTTTCCAATACACATCCAGTTTAGCAATTTCCTTGGTTGACTGTGTTTCCTGATCATATAGCAAGATTTCTCCTCTTCGTTGTGCTACCAGGATATCCAAGTCCGGCAAAATGGTCATTTCTACAGGTTCGGTAAACTCGCCGAATGAAAGTGCCGTCTTCGTGAAGCGGTTTTCTTCGGGAACACGCTTTGATTTTGCTTTACTGTAATCCAACTGGGTGTTGTCGCCGATGGCGTACTGGATTCCAGCCAAGAGGTGCTTGAGGAAATTTTCTTCTTCGTAGGACTCTTGGGTATGTCCGCCCCCAGCATAGTAAGCGCGGCCACCGTCAAAATCATGGTACCAGGCAATCGGATGTTCCCCCATATCCATACCACCTTGATAGGAGGCTTCATCCAACATCAGTAGTTTCTTGGTATCTGGATTTAAGTTTTTATAGCTGTACCATTCATCGGTTCTTTCCCAAGAGTCAGGCAAAAAATCCACAGAAGGGTGCTTTTCACCTGTTTTGGTGATTTTTCCGGGCTGAACGTTTGGATGAGGATCATTGATTCCCGGGTGATCTGAGAAGTATCCTCCCACTAAACGATTGTACCAGCCCCATTCGTACTCTGTATCAGCAGCGGCATGGATGCCCATGAAACCACCGCCTGACTGAATGTAGCGCTCAAAATCAGCTTCCTGATATTGATTGAGGACATCTCCGGTAGTACTGAGGAAGATGACTGCAGCGTATTGTGCCAGATTCTCCTCATTGATGTTTTCCGCGTTTTTGGTGGTGTCCACCTCAAAGCCGTTTTCGGCGCCCAACTTCTGGATTGCGGCAATTCCAGCTGGGATGGATTCATGATAAAATCCTGCTGTTTTGCTGAAAATCAGGACTTTTGGATTGCCTTCCCGCTTTTTTGAACAAGCAGAAAGACCCAGTCCGACTACCAGCAACATCAGTAGTAGACTACGTAGGTTTTTGGGTAAATGCATATGGGTTTGAAATTTTTGGGAAAATAGGTAAAAATTGAAGATGCTAGGATAAGTGTCTGAATTTCGGGTGTTTTTGGGCTGAATATTCTGCAAAAAGTTTCATCCCGATTTTGCAGTTGCTTCTAAGACTGAGGATCCTGGGCCAATCTGAACTGGAATAAAATCCGGGTTGATTCCGAATTTCTCCCGGTATGCTGTACCAAGATGGTGTTCAAAGTATGCGATTTCGCAAGTCTTCACCAAGTTTAAGGTACAGCCTCCAAAGCCACCGCCCATCATACGTGATCCAAGGACACCATCGATTTCCCAGGATGTTTCAGCCAAGAAATCCAGCTCCACACAGCTCACCTCATAATCTTTGCTCAAACTTTCATGGGAGGATTTCAATAATTTGCCAAAGGATTGCAAATCGCCTGTTTTTAATGCCTTCCCAGCCAAGTGAACTCTGGCAATTTCCGTGATCAGATGTTTTGCCTTAGGAAACAGCTCACTAGGCAAAAGGTTTTCCACTTT
>DATIAI010000525.1:0-4927 GCA_035458065.1 Algoriphagus sp.
GTACCCACATAGTGCCGAGCACCGATCATAAAATCCACCATGTTGCGGTAAGTCACGCGCTCCAGCCAATAGGGTCCGATTCGGAAAGGGAATGATTCTTCCTGCCCAGACACAATGATATATTCCTCCTGAGAATTGGGATTGAATTGCGAAAATTCCCCTTTCCCATGTTCGATAATTCCAGAGAACACAACTTTTCGGTTACTGGCTTGGAGAATCTCAAAAGGTGATTTATCGGCGAGGTTTGGAGCAGTAAATCGCTTCGGTCGTCCTAGGTTATAACCACTTTGGTTGATTAAGATTTTTTTGACCTCTGCAGCAGTAGAGTCCACATACTGCTGGCCAAAGGCCTCCAATTCCGAAACAACCACTTCCGCACCCGTTTCAATCCAAAGTCTTATCCGGTCGGTTAGAATAGGTTTTTCAAAGTTGACAGAGACCTGATTGTTTCCATTTGAACTGACTTCTTTGACGTTTCTCCAGGAACCGTTTAGGATGGTCTGAATTTTAAAATCCGAAATCGGGGAAGATCCTTCTCGCATGTGGATACTCAGCTTGGTTATTTCCGTTGCTCCCGGAAGTTTGAGCATCAACCAAGTCTCTCCTCTTCCCGCTTCATTTTTCCATGAGCTTTCCTCTCCAAACTTCCCATCAATGGCTTTGGAGGGATCAAATCCCGGTTGTGAAGAACTGGCAGTGGCAGTTCCCGTCAGAGACAGGTTGTTTTTTTGCTGACTCCAGGATTTTGGAATAAGTGCCATACTGGCTGCGAAAAATAGTAGACTGATTTTCCTGAAAAGGTGAATTTGCATAGCGTACGCTCAAATGTTGAATTCAGTGTATTGACGTTAGTAATGTGTTTCTAAGGATTAATTTCAAATTCCATAATCCTGATGCCCAATGCCGGAACAGACAAGTTCCAAGAATCAGAAGCGGCAAGCTTTTCTTCTACCAGTTTCCCATTCTGATCAAAATAGGAGATTTTGGAAATTTTACTTCCTTTAATTGAGGCAAAATCAATCTTCAATTCCGCACTTTGAATGTCATTCTCCTGATTGAGTAATATCACCCAAACTTTGTTTCCAGACTCACTGGAAGAAACCACATATTCAATGGAGGGATTGGACACGGATAGCGCCTGTGGCATAATCTTCAGCACTGCTTTTTCTCCAAAAACTTCTCCAGACTCAAATCCATAGCTCTGATGGGGACCGACTTTTGGAGTTACAAATCCTCGAGGGAAAGCAATCGCTCCTTTGGTACGTAATTCTATTTCGGCCATTAAATAATCCGTAATCCAGCCTACTTGCCACCAAGCATGGTGGGGATAGGGTCCCGCACCTGCATTCATACTTTTCCAATAGTAAGAAGCCACGCTCGTTTTGTCATCTACGAAAGCATGTCTTCCAATCGCCGCTGCCCTTGCCATATCTGCAAAAATAGGTTCGCCGGTCAATTGATGCATCCGGATAAACAAGCCTGCATGACTGGCCAAAAGAATCGGGCCATGAAAATTAGTTGATCCCAGAGTGCCCCCATGCTCAAAACTCAATCCAGCTTGGGTGATTTCCCAATCTTTAACCTCTTTTCCGTTGACTATCTTGGCATTTTGGTTCGGAATAGGATGGGTATAGATGTAAGTCGTGTAAATTTTAGCAGCTTGGATGGCGGCTTCCCTGTACTTCTCATCCCCAGTTAGATCAAAAAGATCCAGGTATGCCTGCGCGGTCTGACCGGTAGCAAAATCAGGGAAATACCTTGCGTCGCCACAAACCCCCAAAAAACTCCCGTTCTTGACTCCATTTTCCAAATACCAATCTGCACCTTTCACAGCTGCAGCCAAATATTCTTTTTCCTTTAGAATTCGATAAGCAACCAACAAACCATAAAATGTTGGTCTAAAATCTTTTATGTCTTGAAAAATCTCTTCCTCCTCCCTGCTGTAAGCAACAGCCCAGCTTCCGTCCTCTTTCTGCCAATCCAAGAGCAGATCCGCTCCAAGCTTAAGTCTGTTTCTCAATTCTTCATTCTCAGGTTCAAACAACAGAATGTTTCCGATATCCAGCATGATGTAATAAGTCAATGCTATAGGCTCTACCATGGTCCCCCATTCCTCCACAAACTTCTTGGAGTTGGACAGGTAATATTGTCCGATTGCCGCTCCTTGGAAAAAACCAGGTGCAGTCTGCTGTTGTGCCAATTTGAAATTTCGCGCAAAAGGCAAAACTTCTTCCTTCAGGTACTCGCTCTGGGAGGAATTCGCCAGCATCCACATGGCTCCATAATCGGAGTTTTTCATCGCATCCTTGCCCGAACCTATCACTCCTCCCAGATAGGCTTGAGCGCCAATTTTTAGTCCATTAAAATCCTCCACTCTCCAAAGAGAGGTAACAGAATCCGTGAGATAGCCATGCATCTTATTGACTCTATCGCTGAGAGATTGGCGGTTTTTCCTGAGATCTAAGCCTTCTTTAAATTCAAAAACATCATAGACCACATGATTTAAGGTTTCAAACCAATCCCCATCAGAAAGACTAAATCTGAAATTGAAATCAAGAAATTCCCCAATTTTTTTCTCAGATCCTATTTCTCCCAAAACCGGATAATAAAGGGATGGACTTAGGCTCGCCTTTCGATTCATATGCGACAACCCCACTTTCCAGTCATTATGAGTCAACTTATCCTTTTGCCAAGGATCTCTTCCCAGTTCCGGACTGGAAACCACCGCAATCGTAAATCCTTTTTTGGAGCTAAGGATCGGACTCAAGGTGCTGGCTGCCTGTTCCCTAAAAACAATGGGCGTGGTCGGGACCCCATTGCCATAGGCATATGACAAAGCCAGATTTTCCTGCAATTTATTCCCATGAAAATATCCAGGAACTGTAGCCCACTCGAGGTCAGTTTCAGGAATCGTAACTAATGCAGGACTGCTTAGCGAGTAAAATCCATCTTTGGAAACTTCAAATTCTTCCTTTATAATAATATCCCGTGGGAAATTGGGATCAAAACTCCAGGTAATTGTAACCGTCCCCCAAGCCGTCTTTTCTTTAAAAACAACTTTGTCTTTGCTTAGCTGCTCCCCTTTATCAGGAAAAAAGAACAAAGCCTCTCCCGCAGTATTCAGAGCTACTGGACTCACCTGCTCTTTCCAAAGGTTATATTGATACTTATAGAGCTCTTCGAGGAAATCTCCCCCAAGGATCGTTTTGTGTTGGAAATCCGATTTTTTAGGAGGCATTATTTCCGACCTGATCAAGGTATATTCCCCGGAAGGATTGGGAAGAGTTTGCCAGTTTCCATTGACTTTAATAGCTATTTCAGTGATTTTATATCCTTCTTCCCAAAGTTCCCATCCGATTTTCAAGTGGTCATTTTCCAAAATGATATCTGCTTCCTTCTGTAAAAAGGAGCCTGAAAAAAGAAGGCTAAACAAAAGGCAATTAATTAAACATTTCATGGCATTTCGGTTGAGGGATTATTCAAACTTTGATCAAAGGGTTAGGAGTAACAGCTAATTCCAAACACGCTCAGAGGTACATTTTCGACCCTTTTTCCAAATTCAATGGTCAATTTATTGGTGCTCAGCGGCTCTGGGAATCTGATCTTTTGAATAGTTTGGTGATTCTCCTTTTGGAAATAAACCACTTTACCGGAAGCGTCTTTTATCAGAAATGATTTGGCACAAAAAGGGATTTCACTTTCGGGATGACCCATCAGGGTGGATTCCATCGGGTGATCAAAGTCTGTATCAAAACTGAATTGAATTGATGAAATTTCCTTCACTTGGGTCCATTCTATCGTAAGGGAAGGATTTGGATCTTCCAGAGAAGCAACCCAGGCATTAGGCTGAGTGGTGGGTCTGAAAACACCGGTTTTAATATTTTCCTTCGAAAAGGGTCGAAGAGTTCTATCCAATTCGAAGGCCAGGTTATGACCTTTCGGCCTACGCTCTGGTACCCAAAACTCAAATGAATCAATTCCAATACCTGTGGGAGGATCCTGCCTACTACTCGTTGCAACTGATTTATTAAACTTATTGAAAACTGTCAGGAGGCCTGTGATGCGGGTATTGGAACATCTCAACATCACTTTAGGATTGGCAGAAAACGTAACAAAAGCATACTGGGTAGAAGGAATCTCCGTATTAAAGGAAAATGATAGAAAATATTCTCCTGGCTCAATATTGAGTTCTATGCGCTCTAATATGATCTCAGGTGTATAGTTTTCAGGCTTTTCACTTAGCCTCAACTCAAGGGCTAATTTGGATTTTACAGTAGATTTTACCTGAATTTTCACAGCCGGTAATACTCCCGGTTGGACTGGAAGCATCTGAGCCATAGAGAAATCCAAGGGTTGCCAAGGCCCATCAAAAGGAAGCCCTGTTAATTCCAATTCCGAGGAGGACTTAATTCGGGCATTTTGAACTAAGTCCTGCTCATCTTCCAAAAGGAATGAGGGGATAAATTGGCCAGTTTTCATTAGCCTCTTTTGAAATTCCTCCATTCTGTCACTAGGCAATAAATCTCTGGGCAGCAAATCTTGTTCTGTACAGATAGCAGCGGCAATGGCGACAGCTTGCCCGTTGTGTGCACAGGTGGACATTACCCTCGACGATCCGAATGCCACGTGAGTAGCACTGATCAACCTTCCTCCCAAAAAAAGATTCTTGATATTTTTGGAATACATCGTACGGTAAGGAATCTGATAAACTCCCTTGCTGTGCCATTGGGTACAACCTGGTTGATCTCCAAAAACCCCTTCGGCAGGATGCAAATCTAAAGCCCAACCTCCAAACGAAACCGCATCAAAATGAGGTCTTTGATCAACCACATCTTTTTGGGTTAGCATGTAATCCCCTTCAAACCTTCGACTTTCTCGCTTACCGGGGATTGTACCCACCCATTCCAGGGTCAGGTTTTCGGAATCC
>DATIAI010000526.1:0-5809 GCA_035458065.1 Algoriphagus sp.
AATGGAGGCCTTGGGATTTAAGGTGAAAGTGGGCGAAAACTTCAAAAACCGATTTGGGCATCTGGCAGGAACAGACCAGGAACGAGCTGCTGACCTCAACGCCATGTTTGCAGACCAAGAAGTCAAAGCGATCGTTTGCCTGAGAGGTGGATCTGGAGCTGCGAGAATTTTGCCTCTGATCGATTATGAATTGGTCAAAAATAACCCCAAGCCGATCATGGGCTACTCTGACATCACCGCCCTTCATTGTGCAATTCACAGTCAGACTGGCTTGATCACTTTTCACGGACCCAATGGTTCAGGCAGCTGGAATAGCTTCCACGTCAAACAGTTTGAACAAGTGTTTTTCAAGAAAGAATTAGCGACATTTCAAAATGAGCTAACCAAAGGGGACGACCTGGTGGCTAAAGGAAACCGGATTCAAACTCTAAAAGGAGGAATGGTCGAAGGGCGAATTTTAGGAGGTAACCTAACTGTATTGACCGCTTTATCAGGAACTCCATATTATCCTGATTTTCAAGACTCTATTTTATTTATAGAAGACATTGGAGAAGACCCTTATCGCATCGACAGAATGATGAGCACCCTGCAACTCAACGGCACTTTGGCTAAGATCAAAGGCTTCATTTTCGGCCAGTGTTCCGACTGCAAACCAGGCGGAGGTTACGGGGCTTTCACAGTAGATCAGATCATGGATCAGTACATTCTTCCATTGGGAATTCCTGCCTATATCGGCGCCATGATTGGCCATATTCCGAGACAATTTATCGTACCGGTCGGAGCAAAAGTGAGCATGAATGCAGACTTAGGAACCTTTACCTTGTTGGAAAGTGTGTTTCAAAATTGACCGTCTGGCTATGAAAAAGTTCTTAACCCTCCTCACCGGAATCCTCTTACTCATGACCGTTTCTCATTCTGAAAAAACTTTGGCTCAAAGCAAATTTCTCACCTATCTGGCCCTCGGCGACAGCTACACCATCGGAGAAGGTGTTCCTGAAAAGGATCGATACCCGGTTCAATTGGTTCAGCAACTCAACCAAGGTGGAAAGTATTCTTTCGAAAAACCTCAAATTATCGCAAAAACAGGGTGGACAGTAGACGAATTGGATGCCGGAATCAATGCCAGTCATACTGATGAGCAAGGGTATGACTTGGTAACTCTCCTGATTGGAGTCAACAATCAATATCGTGGAAGACCTGTGATAGATTTTGAAAAAGACTTTGAAGCCATGCTCCAAAGAGCGATTGATTTTGCCCGAGGCAACAAAAATCACGTCGTAGTCCTATCGATTCCAGATTGGGGAATCACACCTTTTGCTGTCGGCCGTAATACCGACAAGGCAAAAGTCGCCCAGGAAATCGATGCTTACAATGCCTCCAAAAAGAAGATTTGTGACAAATATCGGATTGCCTTCATCGATATCACTGAGGATTATCGGGCCATCGGAGCACAGCCTGAAATGGTCGTAGAAGACCAACTTCATCCCTCTGAATTAGTTTATAAGCGATGGACAGATAAACTCCTGATCGAAGTTCAAAAAATCAAATTTTAAGCAATGAAACTCCTTCTTCTACTTTTCAATCTGACGATACTGGCTGCATCTTCCTGCAATAAAGAAGACAAAAGCCAAACCGAAACCTGGTGGGTTAATTCTGCCCGAATGGATTGTGTCGGAGCTGGCCCAATGACTTGTTTCCAAATTCAAAAATCAGATGAAATCGAATCCGGGAAGTGGGAGCTTTTCTACGATGAAATCCAAGGATTTGATTACCAGCCAGGTTATTTGTATCAAATAAGGATTGAAATATTAAAAAAATCAGAACCAATTCCAGCCGATGCTTCTTCAATGACTTTTAAGCTTATCGAAGTTTTGCAGAAAAAAGCAGACCAGCGTCTTGCATTGACCAATATTTGGAAAATCCTGCACGTAGGGAAATTCAATAATCCCACCTCAGTTATGAATTTGGGTTCCTTGACTTCTGAGAACAGAAGCCCTTTTGTATTCCAATTTGACGGGGCTCTAAGCACTTATTTTGGTGATACAGGATGTAATACGGTTCGTGGGAGTTTTACCCTATCAGATGGAAATGGTATTTTGTTCGGAAAGGGTGCCAGCACCATGAAGGCTTGCCCTGACATGGAAGTGGAACTGGAAATCCAAAAAGTACTCCCAAGAATCCGCTCATTTGAAATAGAAAATGGAAGATTATACCTGAGAGACGAAGGCGGACAGATTCTTATGTCATTTCAGGCTGTGGATTGATTTTCTTCTATTCCAGATTAAAAACCTGGCACCTTCTCCTGTTTTTGAATTTCTCCGAGCATTTTTATGTTCGTTTGGATCAGGAAAGAAGGCTTCAATTTTTCGAAACAAAATCAAAATCAAACCATCATGGATTTAAAATTATCAGGCAAAAAAGCCTTGATCTCTGGATCAACAGCAGGAATCGGATATGCCATTGCCGAGCGATTTTTGGCCGAAGGCGCAACCGTGGTCATCAACGGCCGAACTCAGGAAAGTGTCAACAAAGCAATAGCTGACCTGAGGTCAAGCTTTCCTAATGGACGAATTTCCGGTGTAGCAGCTGATTTTTCTAAAGTAGAGGACATCAATAGGCTCTTGATAGAAGTACCGGAAGTGGACATCCTGATCAACAATGCCGGGATTTTTGAACCCAAAGCATTTACGGAAATTCCTGACGAGGATTGGTTCAGACTTTTTGAAATCAATGTCATGAGCGGAATCCGTCTTTCCAGATTCTATTTTCCCAAAATGATCCAAAAAAACTGGGGTAGAATCATCTTCATTTCAAGTGAATCAGGAGTTTTTATCCCGGACGAAATGATCCATTACGGCATGACCAAAACCGCCCAACTTGCCGTAAGCCGCGGATTGGCCGAACTGACCAAAGGAACCGCCGTCACGGTGAACTCCATCCTTCCGGGACCGACTTGGTCAAAGGGAGTAGGTCAGTTTATTGAAGACCTGGCAAAATCGGATAATAAGACAGCTCAGGAGGTCGAGAAAGACTTCTTCAAAAACATGCGCCCCACTTCACTGATTCAGCGATTTGCAACTGTGCAGGAAGTGGCGGACACAGTGGTGTATTATTCCAGTCCACTTGCCTCTGCGACCAACGGAGCAGCCATAAGAGTGGAAGGCGGTTTGGTTAAGTCGATTATTTAAATCCAATTAGGTTTTCAACAGAGGTTGATCCAAAAAAATATTATAGCAGGCATATTACTGGTAAATAGCTGGTAAAATCCCTTAAAATAAAAATAGAAATTTGCGCATTTTGAATATGGAAAATCAAAGAAGCAATCTATGTTTGCCTCACAACTTCCCTACTTTTTCCCATGAAAACTTTCATAGGCTCTTTTTTCCAATTTTTCAATTCATGGGGCTGCTACTGTGGAAATAAAATCAAAACTTGGATCAGCTTTATACTCTTTGGTTTTCTTCTTAATTCCTGTTCTGAAGGAGAATCACCCAATCAACCTCCCATTCAATTTACATTACAAGAAACGTTCTGGGTATTCCCAAACAAACTTCCAAGCGAATTTGAAACTTCAGGAAAAGTGTATTTCTACCTTTTATTTCAGAATGATCTAGATTATAGAATAAAAAAAGCCACAGCCTCGGCCATTGAAGAAAATTGGATAAGAATGGAGGAGGACTTCGATATCCTGGGTTTTAACTTTGAGCCCGGCTATTTTTACAAACTTTCAGTAATGAAATCCAACACTAAAAAGCCCATTTATAAACTGGACAAAATTGAAGAGAAAATAAAGGATTATTCTTTTTTACTGAATGGAACCTGGACAATAAAATCCATTAAAGCTACCCCTAATCCTGAGGGTGGAACTGTAAGTTTTAGAAGTAACGACAGAAGTTTCAGAATCAGTTCAAAATGTACAGCAGTTCGAATTAGAATCGGGGCAATGGACGAAAGTAACTTTTCTCATGCTGATGAATTTTTTGAATTGTATGATGGCTCAAAGATTTGCTTTGGAGACAATATGCCATCTATCACCGGCGCTTTCAGATTAACCAAAAAATATCAACTAAATAATGGACAAACCCTTATTTTAATGGATTCAATAGGAAATGAGGTTTTGGAACTCCATAGATAATTTAATGTAGCTAGTTCAAACAAAATATTTAAAACTCCTACGCCAGACTATTTTGATTTGATTTCCTTACTCTAAGGCTCTATTATCCTTTTATTTGGGAATGAAAAAGAGCTCTGGAGATTTATAAATATTGAAGTTGAAATTTCGATTTCGGAACAGGCTTATTGAGATGAAAAAATTCTTTTTCATATTGACTGTCTTGGTTGTTTTCTTCTCCTGTGCTGAGAATGAAAACCCTGAAAAGGTTATTTGGGTCTATCCTTACAAATTAGATGATGATCGGATAAATGGGTATTCACAGAAAGGTAATTTCTACCTTGTCTTGGATTCTGCTGAATTGACATTTGAACCCGGACATTGGGAACGAAAAGATGAAAATTTTGAAATCGAAGGATTTGATTTCGAAGAAGGATTCTTTCACAAACTTCTGGTAAGTCCTAGTGTTAGTTCCCCCGAAAAATTGGTTTTAAAATCCATCCTAGAAAAGAGAAAAGATTATGCAGAAAAGATTCAGGGATCCTGGACAAGTATTCCACTAGAAACTAATTCTTATCAAAATACTTCTATGGGAATTTACCATGTGGGGCGGGAGGTGTTCATTTATTCAGGATGTCGGAGTTATGAATTTATGTTGAGAGAAATAGATGATCAAAATATCAACTTTCATCTAACGGTTATGGGCTACTTAGACAAATTATGTTGGGACAGGTTAGAAAACAAAAACCTAAATAATGGAGCCAGTTTGATATTTGAATCCAAGAAATACAAACTTGCGAATGATGGGCTCTTGGAATTTTTTGATGCTGACGGTAAGCTTTTAATCCGATTTCTGCCAAAGAAGTAAAATCAGCTTTATTCAAGATTCCTTTCTTCATTTTGACACAGATATGCTTAATTTTAGCACTTAAAGTACGGCATCGCCTCCTTGCTGAAAAAAGCACCAAAACCTATGAAAATCATCTGCATTGGCCGGAATTACGCGGCTCATATCGAAGAACTCAAAAACGAAAAACCTAGCAAACCTGTCATATTTCTCAAACCTGACACGGCTTTGCTCAAGGGTGGTGCGCCTTTTTTCTACCCGGACTTCTCCGAAAATATCCATCATGAAATCGAATTGGTACTGAAGATTTCGAAGGAAGGGAAATACATTCAGCATCAGTTTGCCAACCGTTACTTCGATGAAATCGGTTTGGGAATTGACTTCACTGCCAGGGATTTGCAGGATCAGTGCAAAGCAAAAGGCCTTCCCTGGGAAATTGCCAAAGGATTCAACGGATCAGCTCCTGTTGGGGACTTCAAACCAGTTTCAGATTTCCCCGATTTGAAAAACATTGATTTTCACCTTAATGTCAATGGCGAAACCAAACAAATCGGAAACACCAGTTTGTTGCTTTTCGATTTTGCCACAATAATTTCCTATGTCTCCCAGTTTTTTACACTCAAAAAAGGTGACCTGATCTTCACTGGCACTCCTGCGGGAGTTGGCCCGGTGCAGGTTGGCGATCGGTTGACAGGATTTATTGGAACAGAAAAAATGCTGGATTTTGAAGTCAAATAAGTTTCTCCCGATTACCCTTTTTCTTGTTTTTTTGCTTATCTCAGGGCTTTCCGCACAGGAAATCCAAAAGGGGATTTTCCGTTCTCCTGTGAAACCCGGAGGCAGAAACTTCC
>DATIAI010000527.1:0-4178 GCA_035458065.1 Algoriphagus sp.
ATAATGAAAAATGGTTTCGGCGGATGTCTCCCCGTTTTCGGAGTTTTGGACTGGTCTAAAGGATTTGCCGTGGTAGTTGATCATGGTAGGAAAGAATTGAATGGGAGGCCTTTCAAAATAAAGTTTAAAGAAAGTCCTTTAAAATATTAAGAGATTAAGAAAATTAAGTTTTCGGATCCGCATCTTCTGTAATTGTTGGAAGTGTAATATCCGCTATTGCACCCCCACAAAGATGAAAGTAGAATAAGGTTAGGAAAATCGTTAATTCTACAAGAAATCAAATCCACTTCTTATGTAGCTCCGAAGGAGCCAAACCAATCATGACCCTGTACGAAGTGCAGGGTAGCCATTGAATTCTTTTTCTTTGAGCCCTGAAAGGGTGAAGCCTCTAAGTATCGCCCCTTCAGGGCTCCCTTTTTTATTGTGGTGACTTTACCCCCGGCTACTCCGGGGGTTATGAATTGTGTTGATCCTTCGGATCTAAGACTTCCAAACTTTGACCTACATATCCACTACTTCATTTAATTTGCCTACTGGTGTCATTGCGGACATTCATACATATTGTTGGATTAGTATTATTTGAAAAAAAAGACTCCTAGCAAAGCATTGAACACCTGCTCTTAATGCTCTTAATTTTCTTAATGTTTTAATTTGGGGGAGTGTTGAAGAATGTCCGATCATAAAAAAACCTTTGAAAAACAGTGTTTCAAAGGTTTTAAATAAATCAGTTCAGGTTTTCGGGAGAAAAGGATTTCCGCTCCTGAAGAGATTTGGAGGCAAACAAAATCGCCTGGATCATCAATCCGATGACGATGATCAATCCGATCTCAAACTGGGAACTGATGGATACAGAGCTGAATATCCGTTTGGTTTGAGCCATCAAAGATTGCGCTTCTGTGACCTGGATTTCGGAAAGGAGGTGTAGATCCAGCAACGCGTCTTCGATTTTGATATTTGCCGTTTCAAATCTTCCTGTATTCAAAGCCTTGGTGAGTTCCCAAGTCAGGATTTCGAAATGCTCGAAATGCTCTTCTTCTGTTTTTGTCAATTCCGTATTGAGATAAAGCAGGTTTACTTCTTCGATCTCCGCAACTCTTTCTTTCAGCTGATCCAGTTTCAAGGAAGACGGGTTTTCCAGCAATTCCTGAATCTGATGCAATTCATCGGCCAACCGGAGAATATAACTTTCCGCCATCAGCCGGTCTTCGTAGATCGATTCAAAGGCAGTTTGTAGCTTGGTGGAGTTGGACCGTTCTGTCAAGTTATTGAACAGAACCAAAACCAAGACTCCCATCAGCAGAGCTGAGGTGCCCATTTTGTTCGGAATACTGTAAGTCCATTTCATAGTTCAGGAATTTTGCGGGATAAAATGAAAGTTAAATCCTTGCTTCTGGGACGGCATTGACGACTTTGAGAATCTGCAGTTTTTTGGGTCCTCCGGGAAGCACCCATTCCACCAACATACCCTCTTTGAATCCAATCAGTGCCACTCCCAAGGGACTGAGAATAGAGATTTTTTGCTGACTCAGATCAGCCATTTTGGGCATCACTAGATGGAGTTGGAGCGTTTTTCCTGTGGATTGATCCATCACTTCGAAATAGGAATTGAGGCGGATAATGTCCTCGTCCAGTGTTTCATCCGCCACACGCAGGGCAGAATTCAGCTCGTTTTGGAGTTGTCCCATTTCCTTGGTGCGCTGGCTTGAAGGCAGATCCTGGATCAGGGAATAGATAGTTTTATAATCAGTTTCAGAAATGATCGGTCTCATATGTTTATTATTTGTTTTTAAAATCCCATATGGAATGCCCAAAACTACCATCTCACTGTGTGAGAAGTTTTTCTAATGGCATTTCATAATTAGGTAGATAAATAGATTTTCACTTCCGGTGAATATTCAGGAAGTGGATAAATGAATTGAAAAAGACGGGTGAAGAGCCCTCCGTTTAAGTACCCAACGGAGGGTTACTTGATAAAGGCCTTGCTGTGAGATACAAGCATCCCCCAAACTGTCCGGCAGAATCTGCCTTCAGCTACCAAAAAGTCAGTATAGGAGAAATTGTAAGAGGGAATCATAGGTAAACCTAAAGTAGGCAAAGTAATCGCATTCGACAAACCTTTTACAAATATGGTAAATGAAAGGTTCCCTTTTGGAGATCAGTTGTGTCAGGCTTAGCAAATTCGTGTCAGGCTGAGCGGAGTCGAAGCCCGCAATCCCGCTTCATTGATTTTTATTGACTTTTTCGGTTTGGGGTAAAGCGTTTACAGCTAAAACACTCATCGTCCGAGCTCAGAGCTTCAATGTCGGACGAAAAGTATTCTTAAGGAGATTTGCCAATTGCCCGACCACAATAGGGGTTGGCAAAAATAGAAGGCTGGAATTGCATTACAATAATTATCGGAACCCACCTCAGGGAAATCGCTTTACATATTTCCAAAATGATGATGTCACACCTTTGGGGTTATCCTACATAATAAACACGTTTAAAGCTATAAACCTTTTATCCCCGCCAAGGCGGCAGGCACTTCGGGATTTAAAAGCCAGTATGGCTGGGATTATTTTAGAATTGATAGGCTATACATTTGAACCCCGCAAGGGGTGTAATAAATCTTATAATCGATTTCCCTTGAACCCACCCAGTCGGAGTGGGGGTTTTGATCAAGATTAGGTAACTTAAGTCTAAAAGATTTTATCTTGAGAAGTGTAAGGTGCCGACACACAATTTTTATGGTAAGTCAGTTTTAGTCCCTGAATTAAATTTGACACTGCAATGAAATCCATCTCCGACAATCTAACCTTAAGTTTTCACGATCTTTTGGTAGTTATAATTCCAGGATTATCCGGATTGTATTTTTTGTTTCAGATCGGAGAGATCAAGACCGAATTTGCTGATTTATTTTCGCTAGGCGGAAGTGATACTTGGAAAGAAGGTGTTTTATATTTTTCGATTTCCTTTTTTATCGGTTATGTCATTTATGTATTCGGATCTATGTTGGATACAATCTATGATCGAATAAAAAGTTCTGCCCTAGGGATAGATAGATTTGGGATCAGGGAGGGAGAAATCGATCCGAGGATTATCAATGAACCACCTAAGAGTTGGTTAGTGCGTTTACTGTTTCCCCATCTCAATGACACACACAATCTGATAGTCAATGTAATTGGTTTCAAGAATCGGGACTTGGGTGAAGAATTTGACAAAGGGAGCGACAAGCCATTGATTGACGTTTATCAATATTGCTACAGAAGGCTGATGATCGAAGCGCCAACCATGTTTTTGGAAGCAGAACGATATTTTGTCAATGCCAGATTTTTTAGAAGTATGTCCATCGTCCTGGCTGGGGGTTCGGTTATTTGGTTGATCTGTGATTCTCAAAAGGTTTTTTCCTTGTGGATATTCTTCACTGCTATAGTCTCTTTCTTCACGTACTTTGACAGATGGCGAAAGGCCAATCATGTGGCGCTTAAAAGCATCATCATCTTAGAAAAAACTAACATCCAGCGTTCAAAAGGATACGAGGTTCGGGATGCAGGAGAAAAATGAAAGAGATATCCCAAACAGCCAAGCACCTAACTTAGATTCATTCATGGAACTCCTTCCGATTTTCAGACTGGTTGAAGAAAATCCCCAATTCATGGCCGATCCATCGGCTGCGCCGATATGTCAGATGATGGAGGATTATTATCAAAAGATCGGTTTCAACCCGCCTTGGATCGGGTATTTTTCTTTTGAAAATGGGGAATTGACGGGAACAGGAGGATTTAAAGGCCAACCTGTCAACGGTACCGTGGAGATCGCTTACGGCACTTTCGAGCCATTTAGGCAAATGGGAGTAGGTGCAGGTACCTGTCGGGAACTGGTTTTACTAGCACTGAAGGCGGATCCGGATGTCAGAATTACCGCCCGGACGCTTCCTGAAAAAAATTTTTCAACAAAGATTCTGGAAAAGAATGGATTCGAATTTTCCGGAACAGTTCAAGATCCCGAGGATGGGGAAGTTTGGGAATGGGTGTTTAAGAAAGAGTAATCAGGTTGGTCATTAGCTGAGGCGAGATTTTGTAAGTAGTGAGGGGTAAGTTGTGAGGAGGTAATGCCAACGCATTGAAGTTTATTTCGCACTAAACCAATCCATACCATCAGGGTTCTGAAGGTCAAGTATTTCTTTGATCACCGTCATC
>DATIAI010000528.1:0-22081 GCA_035458065.1 Algoriphagus sp.
GGAGTAGTTTCCAAAAAGAAACCACCATCATGAAGGGATCCATAAACCTCATCTGTGGAAACATGATAAAAGAGATGTTTATCCAGTTCAACAACCCAGGCTTTTTTGGCTGAGTTGAGCAGGTTTACAGTTCCAAAAACATTGGTTTTGACAAAAGCCAATGGGTCAGAAATTGACCGGTCTACATGTGATTCTGCGGCAAGGTGAATCACATCAGTGATTTTGTGTTTGGCAAATATCAAATCAAGGGCATCCACATCCTGGATATCTGCTTTCTCAAAAAAGTAATTGGTTGCACCTTCGACAGATTTTAGATTTTCCAAATTACCTGCATAAGTCAACGCATCCAGATTTACGATTTTGTATTCCGGATACTTGCTTACAAAAAGTTGTACCACATGACTGCCGATAAATCCGGCACCGCCAGTGATTAGAATAGTTTTGCTCATTGCTTATTTTTTAAAATACTCTAAATACCAATCCGTAAACGCTTTGACTCCAACTTCTATTGGAGTGTTTGGCTTATATCCTGTATCACGTACCAAATCGGCAACATCTGCATGGGATGCCGGCACATCACCAGGCTGAAGCGGAAGAAGTTCCATTTCAGCTTTTTTCCCCAAACCTTTTTCCACTGCGCGGATATAGTCCATCAACAAAACCGGAGCAGAATTTCCGATGTTGTAGATTTTGAATGGGGCTTTTCCACTCCCAGGATCAGGATTTTGGGAATCAAAGTCAGGATTCGGTCTTGCAGGTCTATCAGCTACTTTTACAACACCTGAAACAATGTCATCGATGAAAGTGAAATCCCTTTTCATTTCACCATAATTGAAAACCTGAATTTTCTCTCCCTTCAAAATTGCTTCTGTGAACAGGAACAATGCCATATCTGGCCTTCCCCAAGGCCCATATACGGTGAAGAACCTCAGTCCTGTGGTCGGAATCCCAAACAAATGGCTGTAAGTATGAGCCATGAGTTCGTTGGATTTTTTGGATGCTGCATAGAGGGAAATCGGATGATCTACAGAATCTGAAGTCGTAAATGGCAGTTTTTCATTTGCCCCGTACACCGAGCTGGAAGAGGCGTACACCAAATGCTTGACAGGATAGAATCGACAACATTCCAAGATATTCAGGAACGCCATGATGTTACTTTGGATATACACTTCTGGATGCGAAAGGGAATACCTCACTCCTGCCTGTGCAGCCAAATGGATGACTACATCAAATTTTTCCCTTTCAAAAAGACCCATCAAAGCCTCCTTATCGACCAAATCAAGTTGGACAAAACGGTAATTAGCTTTTTTTGTGGATTGAATAAGATCTCCTTTTTTGATTTCGGATTTTTGAATACCACGATGCTCAAGGCGTGCGTATTTCAGATTGACATCGTAATAATCATTGATGATATCCAACCCGACTACCTCCTCACCTCGATCGACTAATTTTTGAGCAACATGAAATCCAATAAATCCGGCCGCGCCGGTCACGAGGTACTTCATAGGGAAAAGTGGTGATTGATTATACAACCCCAAATATAGACTATTCCGCGGTTTTGGTGGCGCTTAAAAGGCGCTGGTAATTGCTAAAAATTTCTTTTTGGATGATTCTCCTGTCATAATTTTCTGCGACTTCCAAGAAAAGGTTGGCTGCATAGTAGGCCATTTTTTCCCTTTTTATAAAGGCAAATTCCAGGGCTTCTTTCAAAACCGAAGCATCTTTGACCGGAAAAATCAAACCGGTTTTTTGTTGGGTGATAATGTCTGAATTCCCGATGATATCTGAGCAAATCACCGGAACCTGCATAGCTCCTGCCTCCAGCAAAACATTCGGAAATCCCTCTCTATGAGAAGGATGCACCAAAACATCAGCCAATGCAAGATAATGCGCGACATGGTCCGACCAATCGATCTGAATGATCCGAGGATGGTCCTGGATAGTCTGGATTGTTTCCGGTGAAAGAGGATCCAAATCCTGCTCAAAAGCTCCCAAAAGGACAAGTTTTGACCGGTTGACAATTTTAGAATTCAAAAAGGCTGAAACTAATTCTTCAATCCCTTTATCCTTCACCAATCTTCCTACCGAAAGAATAATAAATTCATCCTCCCCTGGCATGATTCGCATTGTCGCTGCGACCAAATGGTTTTCCTTGAGTGATTCCCGGTTAAATTTCTCGAGATCGACTCCATTTGAAGACCCCTTTCCTATAATCCTTAGCTTGTTTTCGGGACAAAGTCCGTTTTGGATCACAAACTTCCGCAAACCTTCAGAGTTTGGCCAAACTTCAGTGGCATTGGAATAAGTCCACTTTTCTACTGTCTCCAATAAGTTTTTCTTGCTTCCTTCTGCAGCCATGGCTGGGATTCCGGCCAAAGTATGAATCCTGATTTTTACACCGGCCATATTTGCCGCAATCATCCCCAAAAGCCCAGCTTTGGGAGTATGCGTATGGACGATATCCGGCTTTTCTCTTTTAAAAAGCTGAAAGAGCTGCCAAATACACTTGAGGTCATGGATTGGGGTGATTTTGCGGGTAAAAGGAATTACCTCATGCTGGACTCCCTCATTTTTAATGGCTTGATCCACTTCTCTTCCCTCTGCACTGACCATGATCACCTCCCACCCCTGCTCCTTCATAAATTTCATTTGCCCTGAGAGCAAAAGTTTGAGTGAAATGGGAACGGTGGTGATTCGAATCAGTTTGGGCATCAAAAAGAAATATTAAAGGGGCAAAGGTAACCTTTTAACGCTTTTAGTCCGCTAAAATTTGCAATTGGATGTCAAAAACTGATCAGTGAATTGAATAAAAAAAATTGTTCAAGAAAATTCCATTTTTCAGAAACTCAATCCTCTTCTTCCAATTCAAATATTTCCTCCAATCCAACTCCGAATATTCGGGCAATTTTTAAGGCTAATACTGTGGAAGGCACATATTTCCCGGCTTCGATGGAATTGATGGTCTGACGGGAAACTTGGACTTTTTCGGCCAAATCCTGCTGGGTCATGTCTTTTTTGGCCCGCTCCACCTTGATGGTATTTTTCATGAATTCAGAATTAAAAGGCCAACAAGGACTGTTTCTGCTTATGAAGTACCCATCTAAACCTGCCTATGAAAATGAGCTGAATGGTAAACATGTTGTAGCCCATGAATTCCAAAAAGCCAAATCCATAAAATAGCATTGTGCCAATGATCAAAATGAACGTATTGGCATAGCAGGCGACTAAGAGAGAATCCAGCCTGAGTTTTTGGATGTATTCGTCTTCTTCTTTTTCTCTGGAAAAAGCCATCAGGAACAGCGAAATAAATACACCAATCATAGCTATTTCATTGGTGAAATTTTCTTTGGAGTCTTCAAAAAGAGCCCCTTCTCTAACTCCAAATTCTAACCAGGAGAAATTGAAATCAAAGTAATTGTTGGCAAAAAGCAATCCAGCAAAAGGAAGAAATAAAATCCATCCTAATTTCTGAAATCGGTGAGGCAATAGAATTTTGGTAAGCATGGGAATGTTGGTTTAGTTGTCATCTTTATTTGCAATGTATTTCTGATACTGAAATGCCCCATAGATGTAGGCATTGAGCAGGAAAAGCACGAGATAAGCTGTGAACATCTCAGAGGTAATTCTTTCAAACCTCAGATAGTTGATCAACATGGTTGCCGCCAGACCCCAGATCAGCCAATAAAAGCCGGTCTGAAATGCTTGCTGCCTGAAACTGCGGATCATCTCATCCTCAACTTTTTCGCGAGAGAGATTTAAAATCCCGAATCCTATCGCCCAAAAACCATAAATAATCTGGGCCGAATCGTTGGGATCGGTTTTAGGATTTACAATTGCCATCCCGATCACCAAAAATACCGGAAGCGGAAAAAACACATAGCCCAACTTCTTCCATCCAGGAGAAAGCAGCGGCACATTCAAAATTGAGTTCGATTCCATAAGTAATGTTTGCTTGTCCAAATGTAAAACAAACTTTACTTTATGTCAAAATATTTTTCCAAAAATATTTTTTAATGAATGGGTGTTTCTTTTCAACTTCCGATAGAACCATTTTCATTTTGGCAAAAAGGCCTTCTATTTGTTTACCTTTAGCCAATCAAACCTATTTATAATTCGATTTTCCATGATTTCCAATGTAAAAATTGCCATTATCGGTTGCGGAAACCTCGGCGCCTCCATCGCAAACGGTCTGCTGATGCGGGAAGATTTTGACCCAAAAAACCTCACCCTGACCAAAAGAAATACATCAAGCCTTGCGGAGTTCGAAGCCAAAGGAGCTCATGTTCACACCGACAATGTCTCCGCAGCAAAGTATTCTGATTTAATCTTATTGGGTGTCAAACCTTACAATGTTGCCAACATATTAAAGGAAATAAACCCGGTACTGGATCCGAAAAAGCAACTTATCATTTCCCTTGCAACAGGTGTTACCTTGAAAGAAATGTATGAGGTTTTGGATCCCAAAACTGTCACTTTTCGGGCAATGCCAAACATTGCTGCTGATATCCAGGAATCCATCACCTGCATCTGCCATGAGCAAGCTGATCCCTTTCAGGTGGAAATGATCAAAGAATTGTTTGACTCTATCGGATTTACCATTTCTATTGATGAAAGTCTGATGGAAGCTGCCACAGTGCTAGGAGCATGCGGGATTGCATATGTGCTCAGATTTATGCGGGCCATGATTCAGGGCGGAATTCAAATTGGTTTTGACTCGGTCACAGCAAGCAAAATTGTAAATCAAACAGTAAAAGGTGCCGCCGAACTGATGATTCAAAAAAACATTCACCCCGAAGCGGCAATTGATAAAGTCACCACTCCTAAAGGATGCACAATAGTAGGATTAAATGAAATGGAGCATCAGGGATTTAGCTCAGCAATGGTCAGAGGCGTGATCGCCAGTTACGATAAAATAGCAAAATAAAGGTCAAAACCGCCAAACTTTAGCCACCGAAAATCCCGGTGGTTTTTTTTTGAAAATTTTTTTGAATTGGAAAATTCTAATTTCTATTGACTAAATGGGCTTTAAAGCGTTTAGGCCACATATTTAACTTGAAATAATTACTATTATTATGGAAATATTAATACTACTTTAAAAAAGAATAATTTTAGGGTTGTTTTTCTTTTAAATGTTTTCATTAGATTTGTCTCGGGTGATAAACAACTTTTGCTATTTCTTTTTTAAGAGACTCGATTTTTAAAGGAAGGACTGTTTGGTAACTTTTTCCTCCTTCCTTTTTTGTTTGAATTAACAATCTGAACATAAAAAAAAGCCCCCGATTTTTATAAATCGGGGGCTTTTGAGTTTTAATCCTGGTTTTCAGTCAAATAGTTCAGCCAGCTTATTTTCCAAACTTGGACCTCTTAGGTCTTTTGCGATAATTTTTCCATCTGGATCAATCATGTAAGTAGCCGGAATGGCATCGATCTGATACAAATCCGCTGCAACGGAATTGAAATATTTCAAATCAGAAACCTGGGTCCAGGTCAAACCGTCATCGGAAATTGCTTTTACCCAATCCTCCTTGGTCCGATCCAGCGAAACTCCAAAAACCTCAAATCCTTTGTCTTTATATTGGTTGTATAACCTGACCACATTTGGGTTTTCTTGGCGACATGGCTTGCACCACGCTGCCCAGAAGTCGATCAGCACATATTTCCCTCTCAAATCTGAAAGTTTCACTATTGTACCGTCAGGACTGGGAAGTTCGATCTCAGGTGCAGGTTGACCCACAGATAGAGGTCTCATTTCATCCAACTGTTGCTTCACTTGAAGAATGGCACTCGTGCCCG
The DNA here is from genome assembly GCA_035458065.1 of Algoriphagus sp. Classification (GTDB taxonomy): domain Bacteria; phylum Bacteroidota; class Bacteroidia; order Cytophagales; family Cyclobacteriaceae; genus Algoriphagus. The sequence continues at coordinate 5,794 of DATIAI010000528.1, forward strand.
GATATTTCTCATTGAGTTTTGCCACCAGTTGATCAATAAACTGGAAATCGGTTTTTGGATTCAGGAGGCCGATTGCGGCCATGGAAGCAAATGAATCCCCCATGCTGTTGATCATTTCCTTTACCCGTGCAGCCTGATTGGTCTCCAAAGTCATTGCGTCTGCCTGTATCCTTTTGATTTCCTCAGAATTGTTTTTGCTCATTGCTTCATAATAAGCCTCATTTAGCTTATTCACGTCGGTTTGATACACCTCCATCAACTTCTCGATTTTCACCATTTCCTTGGTGTCCGCAGATCCCTCAATGGTCAGGCTTTCTGGATTTGTGAAATTGTACTTCACTTCTACATCTTCGTTGAACAAAGCCAGTCGGACTACCTTTTGTCCGTGAATGTTCAGCTCGTAGAAGGTTGGTGTTTCGACGGCCAGCTCGTATGTAAATTCACCATTGGAGCCGAGATCCAAGGTATCCAAAACTTTTGGGCGGCTATCGGTGAATTGGGAAAGGACAAGCACTCCCTCCGGGGCATTTTCTATTTTTCCTGAAACCTTTACCTTCCCTTCAGTGGTAGATTCCCCTCCTCCGCAGGAGAAAAACGCCATCATGGCAATTGTCCAAACTCCTATCATTATTTTTTTCATCTGTTTATAATTGACTTTTTATGGTCATCCCTCCGATAATTAGCTGGGAATCCATCTCACTATGATTCGCTTGAGTCTTGCTCAATTTTTTAGATTAATTTTCAAGCAACTCTGTTAAAATCCTTGTCGCTACCTTTGGATCAGCTTTTCCATTGGATTTTTTCATCACCTCACCCATAAACATACCCATAAGGCCTTTTTTACCGGATTTGTATTCCGATACTTTGGCTTTATTTTCAGCCAAGACGCTTTCCACGATTGGTTTCAGGGATCCTTCATCACTTTCCTGAATTAAGTTCAATCGTTGTGCAATCGCCAGTGATGATTCACCAGTTGATTTGAGTAATTCTGGATAAATTTTCTGGGAAGCAACAGTGAAAGAAACTTTTCCTGCATCTACCAAAGCGATCAATTCTGCCAAAATCTCTGTTTTGATCGGGAATTCATCGATATGCAAAGCCTGATCGTTCAGATAGGACTTTACAGGTCCCATCATCCAGTTAGAAGCTGCTTTGTAGTTTTTGGTTTTGGAACAAAGGGTATCAAACCAGAGGGCGATTTCTTTGGCTTCGCTTAGGAAACTTGCATCATAGGCAGGAAGTCCGTAAACGTCTACAAATTTGCGAAACAGTTCTCTTGGCAAAGAAGGCATGGTCAATTGAATAGAATGCAACCATTCCTCGGAAATCACCACTGGACTCAAATCAGGCTCTGGAAAATAGCGGTAATCGTTCAAATCTTCCTTGGTACGCATACTAGCCGTGGTACCGGTAGTCGCATCGAAAGTTCTGGTTTCTGAGATCACCTCTATTCCTTCTTCCAACAATCCGATGATCCGCTCATGCTCATGCTCAATAGCCCTGGCGACATTGCGGAAGGAGTTCATATTCTTGACTTCTACCTTTTTACCGTATTCTGAAGCACCTTTCAGCATGACCGATACGTTGGCATCGCAGCGTAGAGACCCTTCTTCCATATTGCCGTCACAGATATCCAGGTACTTGACCAGTTTCTTGATTTCTGCCAAAAAAGCGTAAGCTTCCTCCGGTGTTCGGATATCAGGCTCAGATACAATTTCAACCAATGGGGTTCCTGCTCGGTTGAAATCCACCAAAGTATCTATCTCTCCCGCCAAGTGTATGGACTTACCGGCATCTTCTTCCATGTGAACACGGTTGAGGCGGATTATTTTTTCCGTACCATCGGCCAATTCTATGGGTACCACACCACCTACACAAATTGGACCTTTGTCCTGAGTGATCTGATAGCCTTTTGGAAGGTCCGGATAGAAGTAATTTTTTCGGGAGAAAATATTATACCGTGTGATTTCTGAGTTACAGGCCAAACCCATTTTGACTGCGAATTCCACTGCCTTTTTGTTCACTTTGGGTAAGGTGCCAGGATGACCTAAAGTGATTACGGAAATCAAAGTATTGGGCAGATTGCCATATTCATTGGAATCTGCCGCATACATTTTACTTTCAGTTAGCAACTGGGCATGAACTTCCAGCCCCACTACCAACTGATATTTATTCCTAAGTTCTTCGCTAAGCATTTTTTGGTATTTCAGCGATTATAAAAACATTTCTTTGGCTTTTGCCACGACTTTTTCCAAACCTGCCAAATCCTTACCGCCTGCGGTTGCAAAGAAGGGCTGACCTCCTCCTCCACCCTGAATTTCCTTGGCCAATTCGCGCACGATCTGACCAGCGTTCAGGCCTTTTGAAGCTACAAGTGCCTCCTCAAGAATTACAGCAACCTGGGGTTTGTCTTCGATTTTGGCTGCTAAAACTACCAAGGCATTAGAAACTTCATTTTTCAGTTCGTAGGCTAGCTTTTTCAGAGAATCTGCATTTGGCAGCTGAACTTGAGCGATCAGGGTATTTACACCATCTTTTACCACAAACTGCTTCAAAAGCTCAATTTTCAAACCCGAAGACTTTTCCAGATGTAAAGCATCGACTTCTTTTCTCAAATCATTTCTTTCCTGGAGTAAGGATTCGATGGCTTTTTTGACATCCCTTGGATTTTTCAGCAATTCCTGAATTTCTTTGACCAAAGTCTCCTGCTCTCGCAAATAAGATTCAGCAGCTTTGGAGGTAATTGCCTCAATCCGACGAACTCCCGAAGAAATTGAACCTTCGGAAGTGATCTTGAACAAACCTATCTGACCTGTAGAGGGAACGTGTGTACCTCCACAAAGTTCGACAGAGAAGTTTTTGTCAAAGGTGATCACACGCACAAAGTCCCCGTATTTTTCTCCGAAAAGTGCGGTGGCGCCCATTTTTTTTGCTTCCTCAATCGGCACGTTTCGCTGCTCGAAAAGATGGATATTTTCCCGGACTTTTGCATTAACAATATCTTCAACCTGATTGATTTCTTCCTCGGTCATTTTGCCAAAGTGGGAAAAGTCAAATCTCAGTAAATTCTCATTCACCAAAGATCCCCGCTGCTGAATATGCTCACCCAAGACTGCTTTCAAAGCAGACTGAAGTAAGTGGGTAGCAGTGTGATTATTCATGGTAAGGGTTCGCTTTTCCCTGTCCACCATTGCCGAAAATCGCTTTTCCGGATTTAAAGGAAGCTTTTCCACGAAATGAACAATCAGGTCATTTTCCTTTTTGGTATCAATTACACGGATCTTTTCAGAATCAGAAATCAACCATCCGGTATCGCCTACCTGCCCGCCACTTTCGGCATAGAAAGGAGTTTTGTCCAGTACCAACTGATAGCGGTCTCCCTTTTTATCAGTTATCGTTCTGTGTTTTATGATTTGGGAATATGTTTCGGTAAAATCATAGCCGATAAACTCTACTCCGGTATCTTCATTCACAAAAACCCAATCTCCGGTTTCCTGCTCTGAAGCAGCACGTGAGCGGGTCTTTTGTTTTTCCATTTCCTCAGCAAAGCCTTTTTCATCCACTGAAAACCCATTCTCTCTTGCGATCAGGGATGTCAAATCCAGGGGAAAACCAAAGGTGTCGTACAATTCAAATGCAGTCTTGCCAGAAATTACTTTTTCGTCTTTGGCATTCAGGTCAATTTTGATCGACTCGAGCATTTTCAGTCCATGGTCCAATGTTCTCAGGAATGAAGCCTCTTCCTCCTGGATCACTTTGGCGATGAATTCCTGTTGCTGTCTCACTTCCGGGAAAATATCTCCAAAATACTCAGAGATCAAAGGTGCCAGTTCAAAAAGGAATGGTTGCTGAAATCCCAAGAAGGTATAACCATAGCGTACCGCTCTTCTGAGGATTCGACGGATGACATAACCAGCCTTGTTGTTGGAAGGAATCTGACCGTCGGCAATGGTAAAGGAAATCGCACGGATGTGATCCACAATCACTCTGAAAGCGATGTCAGTTTGCTCGTCCAGTCCGTAAGTTTTTCCTGATTTCTTGGCAATTGCATCCAAAAATGGCTTAAACAAATCTGTGTCGTAATTGGAGGATTTGAACTGAATGGCTCTCACCAAGCGCTCAAAGCCCATTCCAGTATCCACATGCTTCGCAGGTAGTTCTTTCAGGCTCCCGTCTGCCAGTCTATTAAACTGCATGAAAACGAGATTCCAGATTTCGATCACTTGAGGATGGTCGTTGTTTACCAGATCCCGACCGGCAATTTGAGCTATTTCGGCATCTGATCTTAAATCAACGTGGATTTCAGAGCAAGGTCCGCAGGGTCCTGTATCTCCCATTTCCCAGAAATTGTCCTTTTTGGAACCCATGATAATTCGATCCACCGGAACGATTTGACTCCAAAGGTCAAAGGCTTCTTGGTCTTTTTCCAGCTTATCTCCTTCATCTCCCTGGAAAACCGAAACGTACAACCGGTCTTTTGGAAGTTTGTAAACTTCAGTGAGAAGCTCCCATGCCCAAGCGATGGCGTCTTTTTTGAAATAATCACCAAAGGACCAGTTTCCCAACATCTCAAACATCGTGTGATGGTAGGTATCCACACCCACTTCTTCCAGGTCATTATGCTTTCCACTGACGCGAAGGCATTTCTGGGAGTTGGCAACTCTTGGATATTTGGCGATCTCATTGCCAAGGAATGCATCTTTGAACTGGTTCATCCCGGCATTGGTAAACATCAGGGTGGGGTCATTTTTGACCACAATCGGGGATGATGGAACGTACTGATGTTGTTTGGATTGGAAAAACTCGATGAAGGTACTTCGTATTTTCTTTGCTTCCATGGAAGGTCTGAGGTGCAGAAATGAACTATTCTTGTTTTTTGGCCAAAAAAGGCCCTTTTTATCGGGTGACAAAATTAACAGAAATGACGGGCTTATGCGCATCTCCTTCACGATTTTGAAAGGAATCAAAAAATAGGATTCATTACCTCTCAAAGGTCAGAGCTTAGCTAGTCTACTTCAAAGGGAAAATCCGGTCTTATGTTACGGATTCAGGACTGAATCTATGGAGTCCATGTATTCAGATTTCATACCTCACAAATCTTTCCTACTTTCATAAAAAATTTAAAAAACTATCCCAAGGTGAAATAAGGGTCCTCTCTTTTTCCTCGTGAGATTAAAATAAAAAAACCATGTCTTACCTAGACCAAATAACTTCCCCTACTCTATTAATCGACGAAAAAATCACCCGAGCCAATATCAAACGCATGGCTGATAAAGCTGCCCGAAACGGCAAAAAGCTTGTTCCTCACTGGAAAACCGCTCAATCCCATGAAATCGGAAATTGGGCGAAAGAGTATGGCATCCGGGAAGTGACCGCCTCCTCGATCAAACTCGCAGAATACCTTTGTGGTCAGGGTTGGGACAATATTCACATTGCATTTCCTTTTAATCCTTTGGAAACTCCAAGACTTAACTTCCTTGCAGCAAGCCAAAGCCTTTCCGTGCAGATCGTAAATCCCGTCACTGCACAAAAGCTGGTGGACGGCCTGACCAATCCGGTAGGATTTTTTATTGAAATCGATGCCGGTTATGGTCGGACCGGAGTCCATATTTCAGATTTTGGAACAATCGAGGAAATTCTACGAACAGCAAAAAAATCAGATAAGCTAAAGTTTCTGGGATTTTACCTACATCCTGGACACACCTATTACACAGCTGATAAAGCAGGAATCTACGAGCAAAGCCGTCAGGCACTTCACATGCTCAAGATGAAATACCAAAGCGAATTCCCCGACTTAGTTACCCGAGTGGGCGATACTCCAGGCTGCGCAGTGACGGAGGATTTTGGTGATATCGACGAACTGGGCCCCGGTAATTTTGTCTTTTTTGATCTTATGCAGGCAGAACTTGGCAGCTGTACCAAGGAAGATATTTCAGTTTGCCTGGCTGTACCTGTGGTTGACATCAATAAAGAGCGAAAAGAAATCCTCATTCATGGAGGTGGAGTTCATTTGGCCAAAGATGTCTTGGTAGATTCTGAGGGCAATAAAAATTTCGGAGAGGTGGTTTTCTTAAATGAAAAAGGATGGACGATTCCCACAGATCGCTCCTATCTTAAGAGCATTTCACAGGAACATGGAGTGATCAAAGCTTCTGATTCCCTATTGGCTACTGTCAAAGTTGGAGACTTGCTCGGAATCTTACCGGTTCACTCTTGCATGACAGCAGATTGTATGGGAGAATATTTGAGTCTGGACGGGAAAAAGATTGATCATTGCGAGGGTAGTTTTAAATAAACTTTAATCATTAGAAGCTAAACCGGCAAATTGCATACATCGCAAAAAGTAAGGAACCATACACAATTACCTATCTGATTCAAAAAAATGAAATAATCATTTTTGGACTCATCAAAGATGAAGAGTCTTTATTAAAATATTAATTATAGATGCAACCACCTTTAGTAATCACCCAAACTCTTCCTACTTCTCCAGCCATTGCTTTTGAGATGTTTTCCCAAAAAGAACATGTCGCAAATTGGTGGGGTCCAAAAGGGATGGACATGGAAATCAAAACTTTCGATTTTCGGCCTGGAGGGATTTTCCATTATGTGCTCAAGGCCGGCAACGGCTTCGAAATGTGGGGCAAATTCACTTATCTGGAAATAGAAGCTCCGAACCGAATCACGCTGATCAATTCTTTTTCCAATGCTGTGGCAGAAACAGTACCGGCGCCAGTAGTGCCATTTGGAGCAGATTGGCCTCTGGAGATGTGGACAGAATACCGATTTGAGAAATCTGTCGATCAAACTTTGATAACTCTTACATCATTCCCCCAAAATGCCAGCGAAGCCAGTGAGCAGCTTTTCTTTGAAAATCACCACAATATGAAACTGGGTTTTAAAGGAACTTTTGATGCTTTGGAGGAATATTTGGAACGTATCCAACGCAACCGAAAATCCGTAGATTAGGTATTCAACAAACTAACTCTCAATCGCCATGACAAGATCTACAACCCTCGACCCTGGCACAGCTGCCTTTTTAACTTTCCTGATTCCAGGTTGGGGGCAAATGAGACGCGGCAAAGTCAAAGCCGGACTCATCTGGATGGTAGTAGTGATCGCCGGATATTTTTTGCTGATAGTCCCAGGTTTGATTCTGCATGGGATCTGCATTTTGGATGCTTATTACAGAGAATAAAGTAGAGGAATTGAAAGTTTTTCATTTCAAAACTGCACATAGTAATTTTTAAATATTATCTGACTTACTATTTCCCATTTTTTCGGGTTCTTCCAATTCGTAGCTATTCCACCTTATCTTTTCCATAAATAGGAAGTTTAATAGCCGCATACAGATCTGCTGTTCGGGATTTTTTGGAAATCAGATTAGTCAATACAGATCCGGAACCGATGATCACCGGACCTGCTCTCAATCCCAATCCCCATGACGGAGTAGAATCGTATTGTCTCAAACTGATAGGACTGTAAATGCTCAGCCATCTCATTTCCACACGTGGAGTAACTGTCACCGTATTGATCACCTGGCTGACAGGAATTTGACCGTCTTTGCTTAAGGCAATTCCTGCCTGAGCGCTGACATATAGCCGGTGATTGATCCCATAATCCGCAAAAATCTGAAAAGAAGTAGGGAGTCCGAGTTTTCCCTCAAATGAGCGTTCCGTTCCGGGGAAATTATCTTCCAAAACTTCCTGGAAATCTTTCTCCTCAAATTCATCAGCCGGAATGGTCGCATTCATGTCGTAATCTATCCGAAAACCATCCGCGTAATTCACCGATCCAAGATCCAAAACAGATACTCCAGCCCGCAGTTTATAATCGGATCCGCTTGTATTCCCTTTCAGTTCATAAATAAACCCCAGGTCGACGGCAAATCCTGGCTGGATATTCGAAAAGTCAATATTTTCTGAATCAAAGCCTGAAGAATACCCATAATCCAATGTGCCTTGAGTGGTGAGCAAATCCGACTGGGAATTATAGTCTGCCCTCAGTTGGGGGCTATCTCCATACACTCCTCCTGCTCCCAGAAGTAATTTTAAATTGGCTCCGGCACTGAAACTATGAGTTGGCCTTTCTACCAAAACCCGGGAATAGCCGAGTCCAAGCTCCCCCCAGACGTGAGCAATACCAGAGAGATCTTCCATTTCTGCCGTAAAATCCAGCAATCCTGTCTCTTCATTGGTAGCGAATTCATAAAAATCCCCATCAATATTATTCAGGTTAAAAAAACCGCGGAGACGGGTCGATATCGAAATCACGCTCATTTTATTGAGTCTCATCAGCACAGAAGGTCCAAGAACATCCACGTTACCAAAAAAATTGTTGTCCGGTTTGGGATTGGTCTCCACATCCTCCTCGATATCAAAGCCGTCTTTAAAACTCCCCAGATCGCTGAGATTGATGGATAAATAATCACTGCCTGCAAATGAAGAGGCAGAAATCAGGTTGATATCCAATTTAGTTCTGGAGAGAGTTCCCAAGGCTGGGTTCAAAGTCAAAGAATGAACTCCGGTACGGCTATCGAGTTGAGCACCAACAAAAGTCTGGCTTAGGGCTGGTAAAGCAGTTATAAAACCAATGAAAAGAAAAGCAGCTTTTTTCATTTAATTTTTTTGGGGTTGAAAATTGGAAATAGAAAAAACCGGGGATTTAAGCTCACTTGGCTTTTCATCAGTGGAATAGATCACAATCTTTTTTCTATTGCTACTTCAAATTAGGGAAAAAACTCAAGGTTGAGGATCCCGGAAAATGAATTCATTAATTTAGATCCAAGGAAAAATATTCTCTGTGTCCCGGATTAAAATTGAAAGCATGAAGGATATTTCAAAAATGATTTACCCAATAATACACTGGAAAAAAACCTCAATTTTATATTCAAATTCAACTTTCAGCCTTGTACAAAGCCCTCTACCTCAGCCCAATGATCCCATCCTACGACCTGCAAAAGACAGGGGATTTTTTCAAAGAAATCCTGGGGTTTTCACCACACATGGAGACTGAAAACTATTCAATCTACTACAAAGACAAGCAGACCATCCATCTGCTTCGGGCCGGAGATTCTATCGGCCAAATGGAGTTTTACCTGGAAGTGGACCAATTGGACTCGCTTTGGGAAAGTATCAAAGACCGATTAGAAGGCCTTCATTTCAGAGCCCCATTTGACAGGGAGTATGGTATGCGGGAGTTCCATTTAGAAATCCCGCATACTAAAACCCTGCTGTTTGTTGGTCAGGAACTGTAATGGAAAAAGCCAGATTCCTTTTTATTCTGCGGTTCTATTGAAAAAATAAACAACACCCAAACTAACCTGGCCAAGATTGGCCAAGAACACAGTCTGATCTGATAAATAGTTCGCAGTATTTACTTCATAACTCAGGTTTCCAACCCCTGCTTCAAAACCCCATTTTGAGCTGGGCAGAAAAGTAAACACAGGCCTGAATCCAACTTTTAATTGACCATTGGATTCATCCTCCGAATCATTGTCACTTGAACGTATACCTCCGAGGACTTTTCCTTCCATACTAAACAAAAACATCTCAGAGATTGGGAAATACTTCCTTGCAAAAACTCCAGCCATTACACCACTTGAATTAGTTTGTTCAAATAAATTAGTTACCGGATTAATGCTTGGACGGGATTGTGAAAAGATATTTAATACCGGTCCGACAGCAAAGGATTCGCTTGAAAAGAAACCTAATTGACCTTCAAGGTCAAAAATGGAATTGAAGGGTTTGGAGTCGGTGCCACCCTCATAACTATATCTGCTATACGACACATTTCCTCCGATAAACTTGTTGCCTTTGGTAAACTGGGCAAAGGAAATAATTGGTACAAAGAATAAAAGGACAAGTAATTTTTTCATGCTTTAAATAATAAGATTCATAACTAAAGCATAAAAATAGTGTCTGGTTTTATTCCCCTACAATAGCTAATTTGAATAGAAACTAAAAAATTGATAACCATCTGATTCCTTGGGAAAAAGTTTTAAGGATATGATTTCAAACTTAGGTTTATTTCAGAAACAACTTTGACTTGGTCAATTGTCAAAACAGCTAAATCCCTTGTATTCCCGGATATTGATCAGCCGTGCACAGTTGGCATCGGAATAAACTTTTCCTGTGCCTATCACTACTTCTTGTTCCACGCAAAGTCCAGTGCCTATCCTACATACTTTCCTGGCAAAAAACTCATCTGACACCCACCTTGGCGGTAACTGGATTGGCCTGTTGAGCGTGTCCCCACCAATAAGCAGGGGAGTTTCTTGGGTGCAAATCCGGGCCATTGTAGCTGGACCCTCCTGGCAGGCAGCACTTTTGTAAACTTTATACTTGATGAATTCATGCTCAAATTCCTTGATCAATTCAGCAGGAATTTCCCCGTTGAGTTCGTATTTATATCTCAGTCCTAAATCAAAATTCCACAACTTCTCTTTACAAAAATCAAAATCCAGGTGGTAATCCTCTTTAGCTTGTTCTTTCAGCTCTTCCCCTTCTTTTTTGGCAGCCTCAGGATCTCCCTCTTTCAAAGCTTGTTCTGCCGCCTCACCTTTCTCCTTTGCGTTGTTACTCAGCTTTTCTTTGAATTCTTCCAGCTTTTCTCTTTCATCCTGACGCATTTCCAAAGGAGCCTGATCTCTTAATCCTTCCTCCAAGTCTCCGGCTAATTTACCGCATGCCAAAATGATCCGATCCTTTAAATTAGGCACCTTTCGGTCGATCAGTCTAAAAATCTCATTTTCAAAAGTCTGAAAAACCTCATCCATGCAGATGTCATCGGGTTTATAATCCTGAAACTCCCAAGGACGCTCAACCTCTTCCAGTTGAAAAACATAGAGAACCGTTTTTCCTTCATGTTCCAAAATCGGAAAAGTGTAGAATTCTTCTTCATAGGGTTTAGCCTGAAGTTTTGCCAGGACTTCTGATTTGTCGGCAGCGGTGGTAAAAAGAATCCCTGCTTGTGTATCGAGATAGCCTGCCAAATCCTCAGAAGTAAGTTCCGTTTTGACATCTTTTTTTGAACAGGACCAGCAGCAAAATAGTAATCCAATTGCGAGTGAAATCAATAGCTTTTTCATAACCCAAAATGTTTTGATGTTAAACTAAACCGGAATGAAAAACTGAAAATGTATGCCTGTTTGCTTTTACAAAGTTTAATCTTTTTGATTGATTTTCAGACGATTAAAAAGTTAAATAAGTATTTTCGATACGTCTCAAATGGAAATGTTTAAGGGAATTATTTTTTGATTTTTATGAAAAGCCGGACTTAAACTTTTGCCAAACATTTCGCAATTCAAAGACTTCAGTTCCGCTTCAAAACCTAAAATCCAAGAGTCGGTTTTCGGGCTTTGAGCTGAGGACAATATTCTAAGACTGCACACATTTTTTCCTATTTTCCCATCAAAATCAAACCGCCCTTTTCATGTCAGGATTTATCATTGGCCGAATCAAAAGCATCAAATACGCTGTGAAAGGATTTTTCCTTTTACTCACTACCGAAAATGCCATCATTACCCAGAGTGCATTTGCCTTGATCTTCACTGCTTTGGGATTTTATTTGGAAATAGACCGCGTAGATTGGGCCTTGCAGATTTTGGCAATCGGTCTTGTGCTGTCGATCGAAAGTCTCAATACAGCTGTGGAAAAAATCTGCGATTTCATTCACCCGGATTATCATGAAAAAATCGGCTTTATCAAGGATGTGGCCTCTGGTGCGGTTACTTTCGCAGCCTTGACTGCATTTGCGATTGGAATTCTGATTTACGGTCGATTTTTGATAGAATAATTTCCTCCCCTATCATCCTTTTTTTTGCTCGTTTATCGGTTTAAAGTTTTGAAAGTTCCAGATTTTCAGGGATTTTGAGTTTAAATTTTTTGCTATGAATATTAAACCAATAATTATTCCACCCACAGCGGATCTTTTGGAGCCAAAGCTCACAAAGAAATTTACCAGCCTGACGAATCTGATTTTCGAAGCCGGTAAACATTCCCTGCCGGATGAATTGGTAAATCAAATTAACTCCCAAATCGATAGGATTGCTGAATTCCCAGGCACTACCAAAGAGATCCTAAAAATGCTGGATGAATTTCAGAAGGATTTACTCCAAAAATTGAGAAATGATTTTAAGCTTTTCCCCAAAAATCACCACCGAAACCTGTGGATGTCATTGGGAATGGCATCCTTTGGATTGCCTATCGGATTAGTGATCGGTATGGCCATGGATAATCTGGGATTACTTGCCATAGGACTTCCCATCGGAATGTCTATCGGTCTGGCATTGGGTACATCCATTGACCGAAAAATCAAAAATGAAGGCAGACAGCTGGATTTTGATTTCTTCTAAGCCGATTACAAATACGGATTTCGCTTCATTTTAGTGGACGCGGGCCATAAAAAATTGCCCATTTAAACTTATTGATAGACAAAAAACAGGGAAGTTACCCAAAAGGAATCCCATATATTCACGTCCTCAATCAAAAGTATCCCAACCTAAAAAACCTAAATTCCTTTTTTGACATGTCAAAAATTTCACTCCCAGTTTTAGGCTTGGCTGCACTTACCATGATGGCAGGTTGCAGTAAGTACAAGCCTTCACAAACAGCTGACCTTACAGAACTCACCGCTTATTTCTCCTCTGAGGGGATTGTAGTCGACAGTATCGGTGCGGACAGCACAGAATTGATCCTAACAAATTTTGCCGGACCGGATTTGGTACCTAGCCCATCTTGTCTTGCGGTTGCTTCTACAGGTGAAGTATTTGTCGGTGTGGATATGATCGGTTCATTGGGTAAAACGCCCGGAAAAGGAAGTATTGTGAAGCTCGTGGACAACAATCATGACGGTGTTCTGGATGCACACAGCGAATTTGCCAAAGTTGACAACCCAAGAGGAATCATCGCAATGGGAGATCAGGTTTTCGTTCTGCACACAGTATTTGGTACCGACAGCCTGGCACAGGGAATGGACCTGGTCGTATTCGAAGATAAAAACAAAGACGGTGTGGCAGACGGTCCCTCCAAACCCCTGATCACCAATATCAGTACACAAAACCAGCTCCGCAGCCGGGGAACTGATCACTCTACCAACGGAATCCGAATGGGAATTGATGGCTGGATCTACATAGCCGTCGGAGATTTTGGGTTTGTAGATGCAGAAGATCGGGATGGAACCAAACTCACTATGCTGGGCGGTGGAATCGTACGGGTAAGACCTGACGGCACAGGCATGGAAGTCTATACCCACGGTACCCGAAATATCTATGACGTGGCGATTGATCCGTTCATGAATGTCTATACCAGAGGCAATACCAATGACGGTGGTGGCTGGAATATCCGGTTTATCCACCATATCCAAACAGGAGAATACGGCTACCCAAGTTTGTTCAAGCATTTCACTGACGAAATCCTGCCTGCTTTGGTGGATGTAGGAGGTGGATCAGGAACGGGTTCTTACTTTATGGATGATGCCCGTTGGCCAGCAAAATACAACCGGGTTCCAATGATGGCTGATTGGGGCAAAAGCCACTTATATATCCACCGTGTCACGATGGACGGGCCGAGTTTTACCCAAGCAGATGAAAACTTTATTCAACTTTCCCAGATCACTGATGTGGATGTGGACGGTTCGGGCACCATGTATCTTGCTGCATGGGATGGCGCAGGCTTTCGCGGCAGTCCTGAAAAAGGCTATGTAGTAAGAGTAGTTCCAACTGGTTGGAATTATGAAGAATATCCAGATCTTAAAGCAGCATCAGTAACGGAATTGGCAGAGTTGCTCAAAGCTACAAACTCAGTCACCCGCCTGGATGCCCAACAGGAATTGCTAACCCGGTCAAAAGAAGAAGCCGCTGCTGCTTCATTAAAAATAGCTCAGGACAGCTCCCTTCCACTTCAGGCAAGAGTTGCTGGCATATTCACCTACGCACAGGCAGCATGCGCTTCAGGTGTTCAGGAATTGATAAAACTGAGCGAAGAGGATAAAGTCCGTGAATTTGCACTTCGCGCAATGGCGGATCAAAAAAAATGCATTGAATCTGTACCAGTCGATCTTTTCATTGCTGCTGCAAAAGATGCCAATCCAAGAGTTCAGGCTGCAGCAATCGTAGGTTTGGGCAGACTTGGAAACCACGAAGCAACTGATGTTTTATTGGAAGTAGAAGTTCCGGCTTCTGCCCAAATTCCTGCAAAAGACACTGAAGGGCCACACGCTACACCAAACTCAGCGATTGTCCTTCCTCATCTGGCTGTAAAAGCCTTGGTCGACCTGAATGCTGTGGACGCAACAGTGGAAGCCATAGATTCAGACAATTACAAATTGGCACTTTGGGCATTGCGATTTATGCATGATCAAAAAGCTGTAGACGGATTGGTGGCTGCCTATCAAAAGACTGAAGATGCCGGGAAAAAGGCTGAAATTTTGGCCACTGTTTCCCGACTTTATCAAAAAGAAGCTCCCTATGATGGAAGTTGGTGGTGGGGAACACGTCCCGATACTCATGGCCCATATTATAAAGCCATCGATTGGGATGGTTCGGCTAAGGTCAAAAACTTCCTTTTGGCAGAGCTCAATTCAGCTGATGAAGGTCAAAAGCCTTTATTTGCTTCCCTAAATGACAGACTAAGACTGGGTATAGTGGAATTGGGAACTGAAACAGCTGCTCCGGAAGTGGAAGAAGCCTCCGTCGATCTCGAATCCATTAAAAACAAAAAAGGTCAGGTTGGTGCTGCCTCTATCGAGGACGTGATTTTGGCTGTGGGTGACATTAAAGGTGATGCTGTAAAAGGCAAAGCCCTCTTCACCAGCCAAGGATGTATCGCCTGTCACAGTATCGAAGCAGGTCAAGTCATGAAGGGACCTTTTATGGGTCAAATCGGCTCGATCATGAATAGAGACCAGATCGTAGAATCAATTTTGAAACCGAATGCATCCATTTCCCAAGGTTTCGCTTCGGTTCAGATATCTACCAACGACGGTAAATTCTTCATGGGATTTGTCACTGCAGAATCAGCAGCTGAATTGACTATCAGAGATATTGCAGGTAACGCTACCAAACTGGAAAAGAAAAACATCAAGGAGCGAAAAGAACTGGAAAACTCCATGATGCCGGCAGGTTTGGCCAATTCGCTTTCCTATGAGGAATTGGCTTCGCTGGTGACCTTTTTGTCTCAACAGAAATAATGTTTTTGAATCACTGAAGTGCTATCAAAGAAATTTCAATACCAAGCCGGATTCATTCCGGCTTTTTTTGTGAAAAAATGGTTTTGCAGATTCTAATAAAAGTAAAATTCAATCTTTGGGTATAACACTAGAATAAAATTTCCTTAAAATTCATCTTGACAATAGAATCATTTAATTTGGTATAAATGCCTGATCAAATGAATTTTAAATCTTTTGTTACTCAGCTATTTTCAGAACCTCAGATAGTGGGTTCTACCAGAGGAGGTTTCTACTTCGACTTTTTCTACTTGTTGGCGTTTGGTTTTGCCATGGTATGGTTGCTTTGTGAAGGTTACAAAAGAAAAATCCACTGGGTAAGTTGGTTACTGGTTCTTGCTTTTACCTGGTTGGCTTTTATAGTTGGGACAAAGATCATCGCCTATACCATCTCCGACTGGTCTCATGTGATTACTCACCTTGAACTCCCTCCTACTAGCCTCAAGGAAGTAATAGGAGGCTTAATTCTTGGAATTGGGGCGTTTTTGGTTTCCATCAGATACTTTAAAATTCCGGTCGGAAGTCTGGATGCGCTTGCAATTGCTGTCCCCTTTTCCCTGGCTATTCAAAGGATTGGCTGTTTCATTATCGGTTGTTGCTTTGGGACAGTGACGGATGTGCCTTGGGGAGTTCAATATGGTTTTGGCACTATTCCCCATTTGCATCAATTCAGCGAAGGTTTAATTGAGGCAAATTCAGTCGGCACCTTGCCCATTCATCCATTTCAACTTTATGATGCCTTAAATGGCATATTGGTAGGTATTCTTCTTTTGAAATACCGAAGTCAGGTGAAATCCCAAGGAGGCTTATTCCTGCTTTCCTTTGGAACATCGGCACTTTTTAGAACAGTAATTGAATTTTTCAGAGATCCCTATGCTCACGCTATGGGTGGAGAAATCATTCTGGGAATGAAAGTGGTTCAATGGATGCTGATATTTTTCTCAATTACGCTATTCCTAATTCTTTATTTCAGGGAGAAATATGCGAAGGAGGTGAAGGCCCTAAACTTTTCAATTCAACCCACACAAAAATCAGTCTGGGTCCTTTTGATGGTTAATGTGGTATT